>JACCTF010000335.1 GCA_013812565.1 Pyrinomonadaceae bacterium
TTATCAGCCGCGCCGCATCCGGAAGCGGCGCCCACTGCCCAAGCAGCGGGCGGCAACGGACAAACCGGCAACGAAGCTACCGCCGAGAGCACGTCCGCTGCTCACAAGTTCGTTGCTTCGCAAGGCGCACAACCTCCTTCGTCCGCTGGTGCGAAATCTAGCGTCGCTAATTCATCCGGCGGCAGTCAAAATGCGAACGGTCATCGACCAGTCGATTTCGTTTGCGAAGACGACGTGCGTCAGGCCCTTCAGCGCGGCGAGAAGATATACATCACAGCGCGCACCATCATCACGCCCGCAGCCCACGACATCGGTGACGCTGCGGAAGTCTTTGCTAAAGTTTGAGGCCAAATGTTTCTCGGCAAAGTCGTCGGCACGGTCTGGTCCACAAAGAAGGCTCCTGATTTGGAAGGCGTCCGGTTCGTAATTATCCATCCGATTGATTTAACTCGTGAGCCGACGCGAAACATCGTCGTCGCCGCCGACTGCCTCGGCGCGGGCGTCGGCGAAACCGTGCTGTGCGCCTACGGCAAAGCGGCGCGCTCAGCCATCGGCAACCAAGACATGTCGATTGAGGCCGCCGTGATCGGCATCGTTGACCGCATGGATTTGCAAGAAGTCGAATCCGAGGAACTGCGCGAGGCGGCCGAACGGCTGCTCGGACGCGACAATGGAAAACCCTAAAACAGATGTCAGACGCCTGATGTCAGATGCTGGTAAGGGCAAAAACTGACATCTAGCATCTGACATCAGGCGTCTGTTTCCAATGGCAAACGAGGAACTGATCTACCGCATCACGCGCGCCGTGTATGAAAGTTTAGGCGGGAGCGCGGATGATCGAATGGTTGAAAAATTGGTGACGGATATTTACCGGGCTATCGAGCCTTCTATGAAAATGGCAGGCGCTTCCGGAGTTGGGGGAGCAGTTTATGCAGGTGACATGCGCGAGGGTGGCACGGCTGCGCAACAACGCATGATTGTTTCTGTGTTTGGTGTTGACCGTCCGGGTATTGTGGCCGCGGTCTCACAAATTCTCGCCGAAACTCAGTGCAGCATCGTTGACATCAACCAAACCGTGGTGCAAGGCAAGTTTGCGATGGTGCTGATCGCCGACGCTTCGCATGCACGCGATTCAATCGCATCGCTTAAAGAACGCTTCCGTGGGGAAGGCGAACGGCTCGGCGTCCGCATCTACGCGCAACGCGAAGACCTCTTTAACGCGATGCACCGGGTATAATACAGATGAGTAATGAGTTAAAAACCCTCTTTTACTCATTACTCATCTGTGATCGTGTTAAGTTCTTCATTAAAACGACGTCGGTGCTGATCGCGCCGCGCGCGAGCGCGAGGCGGCGTTTATCGCGCGACCACGCGAACGAGAAGATTTGCCCGTCGGCAAAGTTCGTTAATTGTTGCGGCGCGGTGCCGTCCAAATCTTGTCGCCAGATGTTAGCAACACCTCCGCGCGCGTCTATGTAAGATAAGGCGCGCCCGTCCGGCGTCCAACGGAAAGTTTGAAAATAGGCGTTGGGGATTTGGTCGAAGATCTTGATAGGCGCGCCGCCTTCAAACGGGATGACGGCGACCTGCCACGGCGACGAAGCTTCGGCGCGGTAAACGCACGCGATCAGTTTGCCGTCAGGCGAGACGATGGGCTTGGTTGTGGGTTGTTGCGTGACGGGTACGGGCGCGCCGCCGTCGGCAGGAATTTTCCAGAGTGTATTGCGGTTCGCGCCGATGGCGGCGTACAGAATCCAGCGTCCGTCCGGCGTCCAAGTCTGCCAGAGTTCACCGCTCCCCCGCGTCAACTGCGTGAGGTTGCGCCCGTCGATGTCCATACGCCATATATGCACTGCGTCTTCCTTGCTCGACGCGAACAGGATGTAGCGTCCGTCGGGCGAAACCGCGGGTGAACTTTCGCTGTTTTCATTCAACTCGCGCTGGCGGCTCCCGTCGGCTTCCATGATCCAGATGCGCGGCTTGCCGCTCGCCGTCGAGCCGTAAACGATTTGTCCTTGCGGGGTCCAATCAAGACCGTAATAGCCGTCGTACTTGCCGGAAGTAAGTTGCTTGCTTTGATTGGCTTCTTGATCTTGCGCGGTGGTGGTCGTCCAAACGTTGGAATGTTGCGCAACCTGAACAGTGATTAAAGCCGTCGAGTCAGCCGTCAAACTCAATCCTTGATAATCGTTCAAATCATTCGTGATTCGCTGCGACTCGCCGCCGGGGTAAGAGAGTTGCCAGAGTTGACGATTGCCAAACCTCTCGTTGATCGCGGTCATCAGCAGCCCACGGCCGTCTTTGCGCCACGCTAGTCCGGCCACTTCGTACCATCTTTGCGTTGAGACATAACTCTCGATTCGCGTTTCGACATCAATCTTGCTGATCCTCAATTGATGATGATCGTGCATGAAACTTCCGGCGCTAAAAACGATTGTTCGATTATCAGGCGACCAAGCAAGTCCGCCGCTAATATATAAAAAGTTTGGATATTGATGCGTAATCAGCTTCTGTTCCGCTGTCCCATCAACGTTGGCGACGATCATCACATCTTCTCTTTGAAAAGGACTACGCCGGATAAAAGCCAACCGCTCACCGTCGGGAGAAAAGGCGACAGCGCTATCAACATCGACCGCGATCTTTTTGGATGAACCGCCCAACACCGGCACTTGATAGAGCACGCCGACCGTGGTGTTCTTCTCTCTCGCGACGTAGTAGATGTAGTCACCATCTTGAGAGAAGGTTAGCCACCGACACTCTCTTTCCTCAAGATCGGCAACCTGCACAGAACTGTCGATGGCAATCTGCTTAACCCAGAGGCTCCGCCGTCCCGCATTATTTGCGATGTAAACAAAATATCTGCCGTCAGGCGAGATGGCGGCGACGTTGTTTTTCCCGGTATTAGTCAGCCGCATCACCTGCATCGTCTGGAACGGCATTGGAGATTTGTTACCAGCCACGAATCTATACAACCCGAAAACGATTCCTGCGATCCCGATGACTGCGAGCGCGAGCAACGCCACTTGCCGATGATCTTTGGGGGTGCTGATAACCTGCTCTGCGTTCGCTTGATGCGCAATCGGATTCGTTGCGGTCAGCGGTGCTGATAAAGCGTGTCCGTTACTCGCTTCAGTGCTTCCACCCGCATGTTCCGCAAAACCTTCAATTGCCAACTCGCCGCTGTCGTGCGGCGCAAGCACGGGCGACTCTGCGCCTCCATCCAACATTGCCGCCGATGAAAGGCAGTTTTCCGCTGCTTCATCTGGGGTTGCCGCCGCGATTACCTTTTCGACCGGAGCGACGAATCGATAGCCGCGCCGTGGAATCGTTTCGATGTACTTGCGCCCGGCAGCATCTGTGCCGAGCATCTTGCGGAGCTGTGAGATGCTAACCGTCAAGCTGCCTTCTTCAACGAAAGTATCAGCCCACACCTTCTGCAAAAACTCATCCTTTTCGACGATTTGACCGCTTCTTTCAACGAGCAATAACAGAACCTCATAAGCCTTTGCGGGCAACGCGAGCGGCGCGCCGTCACGCAGCAGGCAGCGTGCCACCGGGTCGAGGCGGAAAGACCCGAACACGTAACAAGCTTGTACTTCAGTGCTCATAAGGTTATTTGGAAATCTTTAAGAACGCGTTAAGGACTTTAAGGTGCGTCGTCAGCTAAAACACCGTCACTTGATGACCGAAACCTTGTGAGAGTGAACAGAGGTTAATCGCTAAATCGGTTTCCATTCTAAAACGGCACACACCGTGGAGCAATAGCCACGCGCGTGTGAGCGTCCTTCGGCACTTCGCCATAATGCGGCGTAGAGCAAACACTGGAAGGCAATCTA
>JACCTF010000344.1 GCA_013812565.1 Pyrinomonadaceae bacterium
AAGACTCAACCCGGTTGAATAGAACGGACTTTCACTGTGGATGTAAGATGAGGATGGCGCGGGACAGGGGCGGAGAAAGAGCGTCACCAACGCACCATCATCGTGCCATGCTGAGTGGCCGCGAGTCAACGCAGGTCAGTAGCGGGCTGTATGTTGGTAGCATCATTGTTCACATCGACGTATCGAGCGTGCGATGTTTAAGCGTGGTAGAAAGCCTTGTTGGGTTGAAGGCATCACCATACCGCGGTGCTCTGCGAAGTTATCCGGATTGCTGCACTTGAATGCGCGTTGAGCGGCACGGAAGTTATGATCCCGATTCCCAGATTCCACCTCTTCGAGCTTGAAGATCAGCCGTGGTTTCCCGCAGTCGTGCGCGACCTCGCTACAGACTATCTTCATTTCGTCGAAACCACCTTCGCGCTCCATCGCCCGGTCGTTGCGTTATTGGGCGAAGGTTTGCGAGCGACTAAGGCGGAACACGTCATCGATCTCTGCTCGGGTGGCGGCGGCCCAATACTACCGCTTCAGAAGGACTTGGCGGCCGAGGGGCTCACTGTTACTTTCACTCTGACGGACCGCTTCCCGAACCTACCGGCGTTTGAGCGAGCGGCCGCTGTGTCGCGGGGGAGGATTGCGTTCGTTGCCGAACCTGTAGACGCCAGAGCAGTCCCCGTCCGGTTGATTGGCTTCCGCACCCTGTTCAATGGGTTCCACCATTTTCGGCCTGCCGATGCTACTGCTGTCTTGCGTGATGCGGCATGGGCCGGTCAGCCCATCGGCATCTTCGAAATCTCCGAGCGAAGGTTACGTACTATCGTACCGCTGCTGCTGACGCCGCTATTTGTCGCTCTGGCGACGCCGTTCATCCGCCCTTTTCGGTGGCACCGGTTACTCTGGACGTATATTGTGCCGCTCGTGCCTTTGACCTGCTGGTGGGACGGCATTGTTTCACAGTTGCGAGCGTACAAGCCGGCAGAACTTGAGCGTTTGGCGAATGCCGTGGCAGTCGAGACGTACTCATGGCGCGCGGGACAAGTACCGATTTCATCAACTCCTGGCTACCTGACGTACCTGCTCGGCTTCCCAAGGGATGTAAGGAGCACCCGCCGTCCAACAAGCTGTTACAGCGCGACTCGCTGATCGCTTCGCTCTCAACTGGAGGTGTGCGAATGTTGACGAAAGCTATGTCCAAGATGGCGCTGATCTCTCTGCTGACTGTCCTTGCCTCCGCTGCTGGGTTGGGACAATCAAAGGAAACTATTCAGCACCGCATCATCCCGATCAGATCGATGTCGCAAGACGTCGAGGTTCTCTACGGCGACCCAGAGACGGTGGGAGAGCCGTTCGTGATGAGAATCCGGGAACTTCCGGGAACTATCATTCCACCTCATAAACATCCGGTCGATGAGCACATCACGGTAGTGCAAGGGACGCTGTATTTCGGCGTGGGTGAAAAGTTTGACCGCGCAACTATGAAGGAGATCAAAGCCGGAGGTTACGCATTTATCCCGAAGGGGAGCACGATGTTCGGCTATGTCCCCGAAGCAGCAATCGTTCAGGTGCATGGCGTCGGACCCTTCCACATTCATTGGCGTGCTGGGAACAGCTGGCTTGAAAAGAATAAGACGCTCGATGACGCTGATGCTGGTTTGATCTTCAAGTTCAAGCAGGGCGAACGAGTCATCGCCAAACGGGGGAGAGGCCGTATCCGTCAAGGCTATTTTTCCGGTGAGATCCTTCAATACGAAATCGAAAACGCAGACGGGACTCTGTTCATGGCCAATGAAGGAGAGCTGCGACGCCGGTAATACAAGCGATGTAAAGTCAGTTGAATGCTGGCGCAGTATTCGGCACAGCCAGCACGCGGAAGCGACAGCTTACCGGCTAAACATTTTCTTGAGGTCTATAAAGTAGAAAGTATTGGAGGAACATGCTGATGAGATTATGTGGACGAATCACAGTTTGGCTGCTGATGACCGCAGTAATGTCAGTGGGCGGCTTGCCTATCTACTCACGCCAAACTTCTTCTCGCCAACCTCAGTCACAGCCAGCGCCGCCACAGCGGCGGATGAACGTCCTGATGATCGCTGTTGATGATTTGCGTCCGGAGATTGGGGCTTACGGCGTGAGAGGAATTAAAACTCCGAACATGGATCGTCTCGCCAGCAGCGGAACAGCGTTCACTCGCGCCTACTGTCAACAAGCTGTCTGCTCGCCATCGCGTACCAGCTTGCTGACCGGGCGCAGGCCGGACACAACGCGGATTTACGATCTGCAAACGCACTTTCGCGGCACCATTCCCGACGTTGTGACGCTGCCGCAGCACTTCCGTGCGCAGGGCTACCATACGCAGGGCTTCAGCAAGATTTATCACGGCGGCCTTGATGATCCCGCTTCGTGGAGCGTACCGCACTGGACGCCAAAGGCTCCTCCGTATGGTGGTGCCCAAACTCTCGCAGAGCTACAGAAGCGACGCGAGCAGGCACGCATAGCAGGCCAAGAGTTAGAAACGCGGGTGCTTCAACAAGACCCGAAAACGGGAGCGCGGCTGAAGGTATCAAATCCGAGAAATCGAGTTAACGGTCCATCCTGGGAAGCGCCTGACGTGGCTGACAACGCTCTGCCTGATGGTCAAACCTCTGACAAGGCAGTGGAGACTTTGCAGCAAATCAAAGACAAACCCTTCTTCTTAGCGGTTGGTTTCCTTAAGCCACATCTTCCTTTTGTGGCTCCAAAGAAGTATTACGATCTGTATCCGAAGGAACAGTTCCAGCTTGCCAGCAATCCGAATCCGCCTGCCGATGCACCTGAGATTGCGCTGCATAACTCCGGCGAGCTACGCAATTACAACGACATTCCCAAAACCGATTTGATCCCGAATGAGAAAGCGCTTGAACTGCGGCGCGCCTACTACGCGGCCACGAGCTACACGGATGCGCAAATCGGACGTGTGATTAACGAACTCGAACGGCTCGGACTGCGCGACCGCACGGTTATTGTTTTGTGGGGCGATCACGGCTGGCAGTTAGGCGAGCATGGTATGTGGTGCAAGCACTCGAACTTTGAGACATCTACACGCGCGCCGCTGATCATCAGCGCTCCCGGACAGAGGCGCGCAGGCACTCGACCGAACGCGCTTGTTGAGTTTGTTGATATTTATCCAACGCTTGCTGAGCTGTGCGGCTTACCGCTGCCGCAGGGTTTAGAAGGAATCAGCTTTGCGCCGCTCTTGAATGATCCAAACCGAAAATGGAAGCCGGCGGCTTTCAGTCAGTACCCGCGTCAGGGAGATGTCATGGGCTACTCGATGAGAACCGACCGCTATCGTTATACGGAGTGGCTTAAGGGAAAAACGAAAGAGCTTGTTGCAGTTGAGTTGTATGACCACGAAACAGATGCGGACGAGAACACGAACATCGCTGCACGCTCAGAGCATAAGAGGACAATCACAAAACTCAGCAAGCAGCTTGCGGCAGGCTGGAAAGGCGCGCTACCTTCCAGGCTCGCCGCGACAAGTAAATTCTAAGTAAAAATTATCCGCGTTCGGTAAACTTGCATATATGCGTAAAAGACTGAGTACAAGCGAGAAAATCTTAGCCGTTGTGCTTGGCATGACGCTGTTCTGCTTGGCTATTGGGAGCAGAAATGAAGCGCAGAATGCCGCTGGTTCTAATCTCAATCAAAGAGAAACGCCGACGCTCGCTCTGCCACGGCTACCCGGCGCGAGACCTCGCAACATCATCTTTATCTTGACGGACGATCACCGCTACGATGCGCTCGGTTTTATGGGTGGACAGTCCTTTATCCAAACACCAAACCTTGACGTTCTGGCTCGGGGCGGCGTACATCTGCCGAATGCTTCTGTCACGACGGCGCTTTGCTCGCCCTCGCGCGCCTCAATCCTCACTGGCCTCTATGCCCATCGTCACCGTGTGGTGGACAACAACAATCCCATTCCGGCTGGCCTCACGTTCTTTCCGCAATACCTGCAGCAAGCCGGGTATGAGACGGCCTTTATCGGCAAGTGGCACATGGGCGGCGAATCGGACGAGCCGCAACCGGGCTTTAACACTTGGGTCAGCT
>JACCTF010000409.1 GCA_013812565.1 Pyrinomonadaceae bacterium
CAGAGATGTATTTATGTTAAACCGAAAATCACAAATCGAAGGATGGGAATCATGCGCATTCACCCCAGTCTGCTTTCGTTCATACTGATGTTTACATTCGCAGCGCTCGCGCTTGCACAACAAACAAGGTCGATCGCGGGGCGTGTGAGGGACCCGCAGGGCGCGGGAGTGTCGAACGCAACTGTGAAGCTTTACGCGCGCGAGCGGCCGACGCTCCGCTTAACTGCAACGACGGATGGAACGGGCGTTTATCGTTTTCAAAATCTTGCGCCGGGTGAGTACATTATTGAAGTCGAAAGCCCGGGCTTTGCTCGCGCGCGGGCGCAGGATGTGCGTGTCGAGCAAGGTGCGACTACCACCACGCTTGACATCCGACTTGAACTAACCGGCGTGAGCGCCGAGGTTGTTGTCACCGCCTCCGGCACAGCACAGCCGGTTGAGGAAGTCTCAAAGGTCATTACTGTAATTGGTCGGCGAGAGATCGACGAGCGCGACGAGTTTTCGATTGCTGAAGCGTTGCGCACCGTGCCCGGCCTTCGCGTGCAGCAACTCGGCGGGCCGGGGCGTCTGACCTCGATTCGCACGCGCGGTTTGCGCAGCCAAGACACAGCCGTGTTGATTGATGGATCGCGCTTTCGTGATCCATCAGCGCCGCAGGGAGATGCTTCGTCGTTCCTCAGCGATCTGATCGTCACAGACGTTGAGCGCATAGAGGTGTTGCGCGGATCGGGTTCGTCGCTCTACGGCACGAATGCGATTGGCGGCGTCGTCAACATCGTGACCGACGAAGGCGGCGGGCCGACGCGCGGCAACGTTCTCCTCGAAGGCGGCTCGCTCGGACTGTTTCGCGGACAAGCTCAGATGGCGGGCGGCACGGATGCCAATCGCCTTATCTATAGTCTTGGTATTTCACATCTCAATGTCGCACGCGGCGTTGACCGAGACGACGCTGCACGCAACACCAGCGGGCAAGGTCGCATACTCTTTAATCTCACGCCGACCGCGACGCTCTCAGGGCGCATCTACGCGTCCGACGCCTTTGTGCAGTTGAACGAAAGCCCGGACATCATCGGTGCTTTGCCCGCGAGCGGCATCGTTCAAGCTGTGCCGCTTGCTTGGGGTGAACTTCGCCGCTTTGAAGCGGGCACGCCTCGCGGAGGGTTGAACGTTGATGGTGCAACCTTCATTCCTGGGGCCAACGATCCGGACAGTTCACAGGCAAGCCGCTTCTTCTCCGGCGTCGTAACTTTCGCGCAACGCCCGGCGGAAACCTTCGGCTACACGATCTCTTACCAAGGACTACGAACCAAGCGCACAAACCGCAACGGGCCGGGCGGCATCATGTTTCAACCGCTCGGCAACACGCTTCTGGATTATGAAGGACGGGTTCAAACTCTGAACGCGCGCACAGACTTTCAAATAGGGAAGTTCAATTTCATCAACGCCGGTTACGAATTCGAAACCGAGAGCTTCGACAATCAAGCTTTTCCCGTTAGTTCGAGTTTTAACTCTCGAACCGAAGTGACACAGCAGAGCAACACGCTGTTTGTGCAAGATCAACTGCGCTTGATTGATGATCGTCTTCAGCTCTCGGCGGCATTTCGCGCGCAGTTTTTCTCACTGAAGAATCCGTTGTTTGCACCCGCTGCGACCGCCCCTTATCAAGGGATCAGTTTTGAAGCGCCCCCCAACGCCTACACGGGTGACGGCTCCATCGCATACATCTTTCGTTCAACGAAAACAAAACTGCGTGCGCATGTCGGCAACGGCTATCGTGCGCCTTCGCTGTATGAGCGATTCGGCACCTTCTTCGGAAGCTTCGGCTACTCGGCTTACGGCGACCCGCGCCTTCGTCCAGAACGCTCCATCGCCTTTGATGCCGGCGTGGATCAATCTTTCGGCAACAACCGCGTGCGCGCCTCAGCGACCTATTTCTATACTAGGTTGCAAGAAGTCATCGGCTTCAATGCCGTTGGTTTGAATGATCCTTTTCGGCGGTTCTCCGGCTACTCGAACGCGGGCGGCGGTCTGGCGCGCGGCGCAGAGTTCAGCGTCACGGCACAGCCTTCGCGCACGCTCGATCTGTTTGCTTCTTACACGTACACGAACAGCGATCAGCGTGCGCCGCAGAACGGCGTAATCTCCGTGTTCGTGATACCCGATCATCAATTCTCCGTCGTCGCGACGCAGCGCATCGGCCCGCGCTTCGCGTTAAACTTTGATCTCGTTGCAGCGAGCGATCACCTGTTCCCGCTCTTTCAATCTGTGTCGCCGTTTGCCGCTCGCGTTTATCGCTTCGACGGATTGGTGAAAGCTGACCTCGGCGCGAGCTACACGTTGCCGCTGACAGAGACGCGACGGGTGCGTTTCTTCGGCAGAGCGGACAACATCTTCGACCGCGAACAGTACGAAGGCGGTTTTCATTTACCGGGTCGCACAATTCGCGCCGGTGCGGCATTCAGCTTTTAGTTCAGAGGAAATTGCGGAGACGATTGCGCAAAGAAATTCCATCGCCGATTATCGAGGGTGAAGATTATTACTGGGAAAACGGTTTGATAGTCTT
This sequence comes from Pyrinomonadaceae bacterium, assembly GCA_013812565.1. Classification (GTDB taxonomy): domain Bacteria; phylum Acidobacteriota; class Blastocatellia; order Pyrinomonadales; family Pyrinomonadaceae; genus JACCTF01. Next base: position 2,564 of record JACCTF010000409.1, read on the forward strand.
CACCGCTCGTTATCATCTCGCCCGCGGCTACTGTTGCGGAAGCGGTTGCCGCCACTGCCCGTATGATCCGATGGCAACTAAAGGCACGACACCGCTGCGAG
>JACCTF010000433.1 GCA_013812565.1 Pyrinomonadaceae bacterium
AAAAGCTCGTAAATCCATACTTTCCGCAACGGAATGCTTTAATGAAGGGTCTTGACATGGTGAAACCCGACATCCCCTTTGTTGGACCTAACATGAAACCAGCGGAGAATGTGAAACCGATGGAGAGGCGGTAAGTTGTTTGTATTCCACATTCGATGAAGCAATAAGCCTCAATAAAGTAACTCCCTGCTGGTAGTGGGGGCAGGTCGCTTAGGCATGGCAAAAGTATGGCGTGCCTGAAATTTGAAAGCTTGATGATATGTTGGTTCAGCAACACACTATTATCCCACTACCGCAATCTTCAATTGTTTGACATGATTTCCACTGCACGTTATAGTGCGCTGCAAAGGCGCGGGCGGTTGTATACGCCTACAGAGAGTTTGCGGAATGATAGGCGCGCCTTGCGGCCAGAGACCAGCAAACTTTGAAGACAAACACGACGTGAACTTCTTATCCTCCGATCTTGCTTCCGACGGACGACCGGGAGCAGGATCGGCTAACTCCCTCGGCGACCAGTTGCGTCGTGCGCGTGAGGCACGCAGCACCTCACTGCGCGAAATCTCCGAACAAACCCGCATCTCTCTACGATTCCTCGAAGCAATCGAAATTAATGATTACAAGTCGCTGCCCGGCGGCATCTTCAACCGCAGCTTTATCAAATCATATGCCCGCGTTGTCGGGTTTGACGAACATGAAGCGCTCGAAGCTTATGCGCGGACAGCACGCGAGCAAGGTATTGCGTCGGACGAGCAAGTGGCGACGATCCACCAACCGCGCGTCTATACTGATAACAACTCCATGCGTTCGCCGCTTGTTACCATACTGGTGAGTCTTGCGGTGCTCGCCATCCTGTCCCTGGGTGTCTATGCGGCACTACGAGGTTATCAACGCCGCGTCGCGCTTCGTACGCAAACAGCAGCGTCAGCAGATGGCGCTGCGACGAACAATCAGACACCTTCCCAACAAACCGTTTCATCACCCGTGACAACAACGCCGGCGGCCTCAAGTATCTTTAACGTCGAGGTTAAATCCCGTGGCGAGCGCGTCTGGATCAGAACGCGCTCTGATGAAGGCGAATCAACCGAGTTGATCTTGAATCCGAACGATGTCAAGAACTTTGCGCCGGAGCGACGCTTGAACCTTGAGTTTTATAAAGGCAAAGCCGCCGCGCTCCAGCTAACCATCAATGGGCGTCCAGCCAAAGTGCTTGCTGATGGCCCTGGACAGCTCGCTCAAATGGTTATTACGAGGGATGGTTTCCAACAGCTTTTGCAGTAACCTCTGCGACTCTACGACGAACGGTGCGCCATCACTCGGGTCTTCAGTGTGCTTACAAGCCTTGAGCTTTGCCTCCGACAACGCGTCTTCTGCTCACTTCTTATCTTGTCTTAATTCCCGCTTGCTGCCAGTTTCTCGAAGGAGATTAAAGCCATCATGCTTACACCAGACATTATAGATGGACTAACATTCGATGATGTTCTCCTGGTGCCTGCGCGCTCTGACGTACTTCCGGCCGAGACAGACACTTCGACTAAGTTTACGCGCGGCATTCATTTGCAGATTCCGCTTTGTTCAGCGGCGATGGACACCGTTACCGAAGCGTCGCTCGCCATCGCCATTGCGCAACAAGGCGGCATCGGCGTTGTTCACAAAAACCTTTCAATCGAGCGGCAGGCTGAAGAGGTTGATAAAGTAAAACGCTCGGAGTCAGGGATGATTGTTGACCCGGTGACGATCCGCCCGGATCGCCCCGTCAGCGAAGCGCTCGCCGTGATGGAGCGCTTCCATATCAGCGGCGTCCCCGTGGTGGACGAGGACACCCACCTTGTCGGCATCATCACTAATCGCGATCTACGTTTTGAGACTCGCTTTGACATCCCGGTTGCGGAAGTCATGACGCCGCAACCGCTCGTCACCGTTCCCGTCGGCACCACGCTCGAACAAGCGAAAGCCGTTTTGCAAAAACACCGTATCGAAAAACTCCTCGTCGTTGACAACGACAAACGCCTCAAAGGTTTGATCACCGTTAAAGACATTCAGAAGGCCATCAGGTATCCGCTCGCCGCAAAAGATGACCTGGGCCGCCTGCGTGTGGCGGCCGCCATCGGTGCCACCGGCGATTTTCACGAGCGCGCCGATGAACTTACAAAAGCGCGCGTCGATTGTTTGGTGATTGATACGGCGCACGGC
>JACCTF010000442.1 GCA_013812565.1 Pyrinomonadaceae bacterium
ACCTAATCCTCCTTCATAAATTTGATACAGAATTTGTAGTTGATTTTGTGCGCTCTTTACCTCTAGTGCTCGCGTCAAAATAAGTTGACTAATTTTTCTTTCGTGCCGGAGCAATCGTGTAGTTCCAATCACCGTGGAAGTCATCGGCAATGAGATTCACCAAGGCGAGTTCTTCGTCGCTCACCTTGAGGCCGGTTGGATAGGTGCCGGTATCTAATTCGGCTTGGATGAGCAACCCCTTTTGGGTCGCGGTGTTGGCAATTAGATTGACGATTACTTCATGGCTGACCAGCGGGCATCCCCGCCAGTTTTGGGTAATATGCGAAAACATCCGATGCTCAATTTTGTTCCATTTGCTGGTTCCGGGCGGAAAGTGACAGACTTGAATCGGAAGCCCCAAGTAGGTCGCCAAATCCTGCAAGGCCACTTTCCAGAGCCGACAGCGGCTGCCGTTGCTGCCGCCGCCATCTGCCGTGAGCAACAGTTTGCGCGCCGCTCGATAGCGCAGACTTCCCATCTTGTGCCACCAGCGGCGGATCGCTTCGGCAGCAAAGCGTGCTGTGTCGTGATCAATGCCGACACTGACCCAGCCCTGATTGCCCGTGATGTCGTAGACGCCATAGGGAATGGCTTTGCCAAGTTCCTTGTCCATAAAGTCATGAACGCGGACTTGTTCGGGTTGACCCAGGGGCTGCCATTCACGCCCGCCGTTCTTGAAATCACCGACCAACTCCTTCTTTTTTGTGTCAACCGAAATCACGGGCTGAGCGCGCTCTTGAAACGCCCGCACGCAGGCATTGATGTGCTCGAACTGGGCATTGCGGTCTGGATGCGACGCGCCCTCGCGCGTCTTGCGGTTGCCTTGCAAGCTATAGTCGGCGGCGTGCAACAAGCGGCGCACCGTAGTGGCACTGACCGGGTGTCCCAAGACCGTCAATTCACGAGCCAACGTGCGTGTGCTCTTGCACGTCCAGCGCAACGGCGATTGCGGGTCGCCCCGCGTGACCGGATCAACTAGTTGCTCCAGGGCTGGCAACAGCTCTGGGTGTTCCTCGAACTTACATTTGCGCCCCGCGCCCGGGCACCGCACACTGTCCGCAACTGCTTGGTCGGGTCGGGCGGCGCGCGAAGCCAATTCGCTTTGCCCCTTGCGAATCGTGGTCGGCGACAGCCCAGTGGCTTGCGCGACAGCCTGGATGCCACCCCAGCCATAGGCGCTCGCCTCCGATGCTGCCCATTGCCGTCGCATTCGTTCATCCATCAGTGGCACCAGCGAGCGATACTTCGTTTCAATCAGTTCAATGGCGATGGCATTTTGCATCGCTGGGTTAAAACAGAATCTGAAAAATCAGTCAACTTATTTTGACGCGAGCCCTTGAAGCTGTGTTGTAAGTTTTTCAACCGACCTAGTACAATGTTTTTCGCCAAATAACAAACCCACGCACGGCGCGTTTCCTCAACCTACAGATCAGACCTTGCTGCTGTAATCACACGCCGTGTTGTTGCAGCGGAGACGCGTACCGCTTCGAACAATAACAATAGCGGTCATGTAGCTTTTACAATCGCCCTCACGCCATTAATCACTTGCCGGATTGATGCGCAGAATGGAGCAGTGCCTTGACACCTCACACAAGGCTTATTGCGACGTCTCTTTCTATCCTCGCCGCGCTCTGTGTGCTCGGCTTAGTTGTGACAGTTCGCTCGCAGACTGGAGCGTCGCAACTGCGTCGCATCACGAATACATCTGATGGAAGAATCAACCTTAACCCGTCCATGAGCGGCGACGGTCAACATCTCGTCTTTGAATCGACCAACGACATTGCGGGAGTCGGCGGCCCACCTCGCATTCGCGCCATTCGCGCCAACATTGCCAGTACTCCGCCCACCTTCGCTCAAGTCGGAACGACGCGCGCCCATGCTGCGGCGATTTCTCAAGACGGCTCGCGTATCTCTTTCGCTTCCACAGACGATCCGCTTGGTATAAACCCCGACAATAACTCGGAGATATTTATCCTCGACGGTGTCCCTTTAACCAATAAGTGGCAGCAAATGCCATTAATTGGTTAAAGGGACTGGGCTTCCCCGAAAGCACGTGGGCCTGAGGTCAGCGATGCACTAACTGCTCCACGTATTTGGTCAGTAAGGTAACTGGCGGGCTGGACTGTGATATCTATCCAGTGATCTGGATATCACACATCAAAAAATGTGTCACCTCACTGGCGACAGCGGTGCGGCTCGACCACCGCCCAACGGGAGAGAATCAGTTGTAACTCATGTTCCAACATCAAATCCCTCAAGAGAGCTGTCACTTTGTACGTGACTACTTCTCTTTATTCGTTTACACGTGGTTAGTTGATTGAGATGACCGAAGTTGTGCCGATAGATCGTAAAGACGGGGTAAGGAATCAAGGATCACAGTCCACTAAAGAATTGTTAATCATCTGACTCTTGGAGCGAGGCGTCCGCATTAGTGTGGATTGGTACGAGCGTGTGGTTGATAA
>JACCTF010000465.1 GCA_013812565.1 Pyrinomonadaceae bacterium
CGCCGGCACACCGCGCCGCGTTCATCTGTGTGTGACATAAGTTAATCTATTTATTCGCGCCGCTTCGTTCGCGGCGATTAAATTGTCGAGCGCATACGCACCCGCCCCATCAGCCGCGAACTTCACGAGTGCGCCGAGTATTGCGAGGTTCTTCAAGACCTGGATCATCTGCTGTTGACCCTGTGTCGGATCAGTGAGGTTCGCGGCGTGGAATATGAGCGTCGCCGGGATGACGAAGACGATCAGCGCGAGCGATGCCCATCGCGTCTTATAGCCGACCATCAGCAACGTCCCTCCAACGATTTCGATGAAGATCGCTCCGACCAGAAAGAGGCTCGGCGCGGGAAAGCCGACGCCCGCCATCATCCCGGCAGTCTGCGAAAAGCCGAACAGCTTGCCGACCCCGGACATGATGAATATGAGCGCCACGAGGAAGCGTGACAGTGGATGCAAGTAAACGTTCATCTTGAGGTCTTCTTTAAGTTTATGTGCCGCGACACTATGTGTCACAACACATTTATCAGTAAAATTTTTTAATCTTCTTCGGCGTACAATCCCTCGCAGATGCGCGTCAATTCCCGCGCGTCGCGCCGCGAGACCCGCTCGCTAAAATATGTCTGTACATCTCGGAAGCGCGGGGCCATCTCGTCAAGCAGTGTCAGCCCTTTCTTCGTAATGCGAGTTAAACTAAGCCTGCGATCCTCTTCCGAGCGGTCGCGTTCGACGAGTTCCTGCGCTTCGAGGCGGTCGACCAGACGTGTCACATCCGGCGCTTTTTCGAGCATGCGCACCGCTATTTCGCAACGCGGGTGCCCTTCCGGATAGATTCCGCGCAAGATGCGTAGAACGTTGTACTGTCCGTGCGTGATGCCGAAGTCGGCGCAGATGCGGTCGATTCGCGAGCGGACATGATCCGACGCCACCATCAGGTTCAGCATCGCTTCTTCTCCGGGGCTTGCGAACTCGGCCTCCTGCTTGATCCTTTTCCTGAGCACATCACCCATGCCGGTAGCTTATAGCACAGAGTTTCGTGTGTTGCAACACTAATTCAGCACGGTTGCGTTCGGGTCTTTATCTGACATTGGTTAAATATGGTGGGAATGACCTTAACCCAAAGCTAAAGGCGCTCAACGACTGCTGATAAAACCTACCAAGTGTTCTCTTATTTCATCACGCACACGTCGGAAAACAGCGAGCCGTGCGGCTTCGTCACCTTCGGCTGCCGCCGGGTCTTCAAAACTCCAATGGACGCGCTCAACCTTGCCGGGAAACACAGGGCATCGCTCGTTTGCGTTGTCGCAAACCGTGATAACAGTATCAAACTCTTGACCAACGAACTCATCAACCGACTTCGAGCGGTGGCTTGAAATATCAATGCTGATTTCTCGCATTGCTTCGATTGCCTGCGGTCTAACGTGGCTCGGCTCTGTGCCTGCGCTTTCGACCTTGAACACATCGCCGCCATCGTGACGCAATAAACCTTCCGCCATCTGACCACGCGCAGAATTGCCGGTGCAGAGAATCAGCACGCGCTTTCGATCATTCATAACAATTTCTCCTGTTCGATGTGCGGCATGATCACTGCGCCCGCATTCTTCGATAGCGGCGGCACAAGCCAACGAAACAGCACGGTTGCCATCATCGAGCCGACAAGTTGCATGATGATGAAGCCGGGAGCATCAACAAGCCTGATGCCCGTGAAGGTGTCGCTCATTGTGCGGGCGAGCGTTACAGCCGGATTAGCGAATGACGTTGATGATGTGAACCAATACGCCGCCGTGATGTACGCGGCGACGGCGAACGGCACAGATTGCGCTCGCAATCCGGCGCATCCCCAAATAACAGACAGCAAGCCGAACGTGGCGACGAACTCGCTAAAGAGTTGCCCCGCGCCCGCGCGCTCGTGTTGCGAGGCGAAGAACACCGGCAAGTCAAACATCACATTTGCAGTTGCCACACCGACAAACGCGCCGGCGCATTGAGCCACGATGTACAGAGGCACGTCGCGCCAAGCGAGACAGCCTTGCGAAGCGTTGGCGAGAGTTACAGCCGGGTTGAAGTGCGCGCCGGAAATTGTGCCGAAGGTTAGAATCAGTGCGACGAGCGCAGCGCCGGTGGCTAAGGTGTTCGCCAGCAAAGCGACGGCGACGTTGCCGCCCGCGAGCCGTTCGCCCATGATGCCTGAGCCAACAACCCCTGCTAACAACATCGCCGTCCCCATCGCTTCGGCGACAACGCGACGCCCCAAATCCACGCTCGTCATTTCACGGCTCAACAGCAAACCGCCTTCCCACAACACTCACCCTCTTGTTTAACGGCGAACACGCGTACGCTCGCCGCGTAGTCGTTGACGTTATAGCGGCGCAGCAAGTCGGCAAGGTCGGTGTGCAACTCGCTTTCCGCGCTCGTTGGTTGTGGCGTACAGCAACCGGCAGCGGCAAGCGGCAACGACTTCGACTCGTTCGCGGCTTCGGTCATTGCAGGCGAGCAACAGCCGGATTGATTTTCTACTTTGGCGTAAGCGTTAAGGTCTGCGCCGGTATCCACAATCTCTACTCCTGAAAATCCGGCTGATTGCAGCCCGCGCTTGTAATCTTCAATAGGGATTGCACCGGCGATGCAGCCGACGTAAGCCATGAGGTCGTTTCCAAGCGCGGCGGGTAGGAGTTGTTTAAGTGCGATGTCGCTTACAGCGAGCCTGCCGCCCGGTTTGAGCACACGCGCGATTTCTTGGAATACAGCTTGTTTGTCGGATGCAAGGTTGATGACGCAGTTGCTAATTACACAATCAACTGAGTTGTCGGTGAGCGGCAAGTTGTCAATCGTCGCTAAATGAAACTCGACGTTTGTATATCCTTCGCCGTCGTTACCTTGCGCGGCGTTGCGCCGTGCGAGTTCGATCATCTCCGGCGTCATGTCAATTCCGATGGCGCGACCTGTTGCCCCGACCAGTCGAGCCGCTAAGAAGACATCCAGACCGCCACCGCTCCCTAAGTCAACGACTGTTTCGCCTTCGCGTATGCGGGCCGTCGCCGTCGGGTTGCCACATGACAAGCCCATATTCGCTTCAGCGGGGATAGAAGCTAACTCGTCCGGCGTGTAGCCGAACGCTTCAGCGACCGCGCGCACTCCGTCGTGCTCGGATGAAAGATTACTGACCGCGACCGCGCCGTAGCGCGACTTAACTGCTTGTTCGATATTCTGAGACATCACATACCGCCTTTCGGTTTTAAGTTCTTCGTTGATACATACGCATACGCGAATGTAAACGACACCATAGCCCGCGACTACTTATATGTCAAGGCGTATTTATATATGGTATAGTGTTTTCCATGAACAAGGCTAAAGGTTTCGATATGGAGATGTTGTTTCGTGCGTTGGCAGACCGCACGCGGCTGCGACTTTTGAACTTGATGGGCAATGATGAGGTGTGTGTCTGTTTCTTCGTTGAAGTATTCAAGACGAATCAGCCGAAGATTTCGCGGCATCTCGCCTATTTACGCAGGGCGGGAGTCGTCACAGCGCGTAGAGAAGGCAAATGGATGCACTACCGGATTGTCGAACCTAGCGATGCGCGAGCAGCGCGCGTCTTTGCTGATGTGCGCCAATGGTTAGCAGAAGATCGCGACATGCAAGGCGACCGGGCGCGGCTGGCGAAGATGTGTTGCGCTCCACAGCCGCCCGTTAGTATTCAAGGCGCACCGCGCCCTAAGAAATTGGCAGCATGATAAACTTTTTACTTTATGACCGTGTGGATAAACAAGGTTGCCGATGGCGCTGATCTTAAGTTAAGTTCGGATAAAGGCACTGAACTAAGACAAGCGCTCGCAGGTAAGTAAGAAAACCCCAAGCTGATAACAGTTTTAGTAATTTCAAAGGAGTAGGGATCATGGATAGAGACAGTTTTAGTCGTCGTGAAATGTTGCGTCGTGCCGCCGTCTTGAGTGCGGCGGGAGCAGCAAGTCTGAAAGGCATCAAACAAGTCGCGGCGGTTACGGCGAAGATCAAAACTCCGCCGATGATGCCCGACGATATGGCGGCAGTGGATGCCGCGTTGGGTAAGAAGGGCAGGTACGTCGAAGCGGAAGCCGTGTACACCACACCTTTGCCGCGCAACGACCTGAGAGTGACTATCAAGGGCGAGGCGGTGCCGATTCCACTCGGTTTCGGCGGGTGGGTTTCATTCAAGAAGACGATGGATGGTAAATCGGCGGTGGTGATGAGCGATACGGTGCTGCTCGAAGATGAAGTCAATCCACTAATCTCGGCGGCGCACGCCAATAGCTTGGAGATAAGCGCGATTCACAACCACTTCTTTTATGAGAACCCGCGCATCTTCTACATGCACCTGCATGGCATGGGCGATACGGCGGACCTCGCACGCCGGTACGCGGCGGCAATCAAAGCCACAAAACTGTTTCCGGCGAATCAGCCTCCCGCCGGCGCTGTTCAGGCGCGCACCGGCAA
>JACCTF010000466.1 GCA_013812565.1 Pyrinomonadaceae bacterium
GGATAAGGGAAAGACTTGAATCCCGGATAACCCATGAAAGCGTCGCTGGTCCACTCCCAAACATTGCCGGTCATGCCGAGACATCCATATGGACTTGCCGCCTCCGGGAAACCTCCCACCGGCGTGGTGCCCCAGAAGTTATTACCAAAATTGCAGAGCGCCCGCGTCGGAGGCGCATCGCCCCACGCAAACAAGCGTTTACTTTCACGTCCAGCATCCCACGATGCGGCCTTCTCCCACTCGGCTTCGGTCGGCAGACGCTTCCCCATGAAACGAGCGTATGCGTCCGCTTCGTACCAACTCAAACCAGAGACGGGATGGTCCGGCTCAATGTGTCTTTCATCAAACATTGTCTGCTCTCGCCACTCACCATCGCTTTCCCGTTTCCAATAAAGCGGAGCGGTCCAGCCTTCACGCTCGCGCGCCGCCCAACCCTCATCCGTCCACCACTCGCGTCGTTCATACCCGCCCGCTTCAATAAAGCGCGCGTACTCGTCGTTGGTTGTCAGCAGCCGATCAATCTTGAATGCGGAAACGTTCACCGGGTGAACCGGATGCTCGTTGTCATAAGCGAAAACTTTCCACGGCGCGCCCATCAAAATTTCACCTTCAGGCACCGTGACCATACCCTTATGTTTCGATTGTGGATCAGCTTGCGCGTGTCCGTTCTCGTTAGCAGCGGCGCGGGGCAGCGTCTTCTTCGGAGGGTCAAGCAGATGAAGCAGGTAGGCAAGCGTCTCTTGATGTTGGTACTCGTGTTCGAGAGCAAGGTGAAAGACGTAGCCGTCATGCGTGAGCGTTCCCGCTTCGTCAAAGCGCACACGGTCGAGCGTGCCGAGCGTTCTCTCCCGCACCTCTCTTAAAAACTTTTCCATCTCGCCGCGCGACGGCAAATTCTTTGATTCCTCACGCGGCATCTGGATCGGATCAAATATCTTTTCATACTGTTTGTCGGGCGCGTCTTCGCCCATACTTTGTTGCAGAATCCAGTAAGCCTCAAAGACGCCGATGTGCGCCAAGTGCCAAATTATGGGTCGATACCCAAAGCCCGGACTTTGATGTAAGTTCGCTTCGCTGGTCAAATCAAACAGTTGCAGCGTGTCGGCGCGCGCCGCTTGCATGAGTTGTGCAATATTTTCTGCTCGCTCGCTTGTCAACTTTTCCAAGGTCCTCCTCCATGCGCCACTGTTGCTGCTCGCGTAAATCCTGACGTCCCGTTCGCTTGTTAATAAGATTTCATAGGTTATCATAGCGACCGGGGAAATCGGATATGCAAGCGACCGCGCATCGGGTAGCGCACGGTCAACCACTTCGTATCTCTTCAAAGCGACAAGGCCAATCAGAAAAGGCAGAAACTATTTAATGGGGCAGCACGCTGGTACTCATTTCAAGCGCGGTGGAGAGGATGCCGATGAGACGCTTGGTAATCGCCTGGTTATACACAACCTCGTTCAAGAAGATACCCGCACGAGCTTCATCAAAGATTTACGCCACGGGTTAACGGCGCAACCCAAGCGACTTCCTCCAAAATACTTTTATGATGAACTCGGCTCGCAACTCTTTGAAGCGATCTGTTTGCTGCCTGAGTATTACCCGACGCGCGCCGAGAACGAAATCCTCACACGCCACGCCGACGAGATTGCAGACGCGCTTGATTGCACGCCGGTGTCTCTGCTTGAGCTGGGCAGCGGAAGCGCGGTTAAGACCAAGCGCCTCATCGAAGCTTTACTGCGTCGCCAGGATGATTTGCTCTACATCCCGGTTGACATCTCTCAATCGGCGCTGGAGCAAAGCGCGCGTGTGCTGCTGCAATCCTACCCAAATTTGCGCGTGACGGCTTACGCCAGCGACTACTACACAGCGCTTGTGCGCGTAAGCGAAACGAAAGATGATCGCGGTTGCACGCTCGCTCTTTTCCTCGGCTCAAACATCGGCAACTTTGACGCGGAAGAAGCGCAGAAGTTTTTGCGCTCGCTTCGCAGCGTGCTTCGCGCGGGTGACGCGCTGCTCATCGGCGCGGATTTGAAGAAACAACCCGAAGTGCTGGAAGCGGCCTATGATGATGTGCTCGGCATCACCGCCGCATTCAACCTCAATCTTCTCGCTCGCATCAATCGCGAGTTCGATGCGGACTTTGACCTTCGAGCTTTCAAACACGTCGCCGTCTACAACGAACCGATGGGTCGCATCGAGATGTACATTGAAAGCACGCGCGCGCAGGCGGTTCACATTCGCCAACTTGAAATTGAAGCTCGCTTCGAACCGGGCGAGCGCATTCACACTGAAAACTCTTACAAGTACACGGTCGCAGAGCTTTCCAGTTTAGCGATAAGCACTGGATGGACGCTGGGCGACACGTGGCTGGACGGGGCAGAACGTTTCAGCAGCAACCTTTTCATCGCGGTTGCCGATTGATTTATGAGTAGCACCACATCGGAGAACGCAGTCAAGGTTTTCGATCAGCCGATCTCAAGGGATTCTGCCTTATCCTTCGTGGATTATCTACGGCGCGGCGCAAAGCTCGAAGCGGAGCGGATGTGTGGCGTCGAAGTTGAGCTGTTCGGCTATACAGCAGACAGGCTCGCACGCCTCGATGGCGAGCAAGTGCAGAGTGTGTTGACAAGCTTTGCTTCCTCGGATGACGATCTCCGCTTTGAAGAGGCTTCGCTTGTGGAAGCAGTCATGGAGCAAAATGGGCGCGTGAGTGTAGAACCAGGCGGGCAGATCGAGTTTTCTAACAAGCCCCGCCACAATCTCGCGGAAGCCGAGCGAGATGTTGAGTCGTACCTTGCACTTCTTCGTGAGACTGCTGAAGAACATGGATTTCTATTTCTCGCCACAGGCTTTGATCCGCTATGCACAATAGAAGAGCAGCAGTGGTTCCCCAAAAAGCGCTACCGTGTAATGCGTCCCTTTCTTGCCAAACGTGGCCCTCTGGCTTGGGACATGATGTCCCGCACCTGCGCCGTTCAAGTCAATCTTGACTATACTTCGGAAGCTGATCTCGCCAAGAAGTTTGTTCTCGGAAACCATCTCGCGCCGATCATCACAGCCATCTTCGCCTGCTCGCCTTTCAAGGATGGAGAACTCTCCGGCTACAAATCGACGCGCGCCGCCGTGTGGTTAAACACTGATCCTGATCGCGCCGGCCCAGCGCCATTTGCTTCACCCGAGAAATTTACTTTTGATTCGTTTGTTGCCTACGCGCTCGACGTGCCGATGATCTTCGCGCGACGCGATGGTTGCTACCTCGAAGTTCCCGTTGGAACGAAGTTCAAATCCTTCTTAGATGGCATGTCCGACATACAACCCGTGTTTGAAGATTGGATCGATCATTTAACGGTTATCTTCACCGACGCGCGACTGAAGCAGTACATTGAACTGCGCAGCGCCGATTGCGGGAGTCCGCGCATGTGGCTTGCGGCGCAAGCCTTGTGGAAAGGTTTGATGTACGACGCGGCGACGCTCGATGAAGCCTTGCGTCTCGCGCCAGAGCTTGATAGTCGTCAGGCCGCCGAGCTACGCGCCTGTGTCGCGCGTGAAGGGCTTGCCGCACGCTTCGCGGGAGTGGATGTTTTAGGCTTAGCGAAAGAGTTGATTAAACTTGCCGCTCTTGGACTCCAAAGAATTGCTCCCGATGAGGGGAAATATCTCGACATACTGCGTGAACAAGTCGTTGAAGATGAAGTGTGTCCGGCAGACGTTCTTCTGCGCAACTGGCATGGGTCGTGGCATGGGCGCATGGATCATGTCATCCAGTATCTACGAGTCGCTTGAAAGCCTTTCCTCGAAACATGTCTTCACACACCGATGATACTGATCTAGCGGTTCAATTGCGCGATGTGAGTTTCAGCGTAGGGCCAACAGCGCCGCCAATTGTCTCTGAACTTAACCTACAGATACGACGCGGTGAAACGCTGGTGCTGCTCGGCCAGTCAGGCTGCGGGAAGACAACCACGCTGCGGCTCGTTAACCGTTTATTGCTTCCAACAACAGGTGAAGTGTTTGTCGAAGGTAAACGGACGACGGAGTGGGACCCGATCCGTCTGCGCAGGCTGACGGGTTATGTGATTCAAGACGCCGGTCTGTTTCCGCATTTCACTGTTGAGCGCAACGTCGCGCTGGTGCCGACGCTTGAAGGTTGGGACAGCGAGCGGACGCTTGCGCGCGTGCGTGAGATGTTACAGCTTGTAAAGCTTGATCCCGCGATCTTCGCTGAGCGTTACCCACACGAGCTTTCCGGCGGACAGCGACAAAGAGTGGGCGTGGCGCGTGCGCTCGCGGCTGATCCGCCCCTCTTGCTGCTTGATGAACCCTTTGGCGCGCTCGATCCGTTGACGCGCGCTGAGCTGCAAAGAGAGTTCGCAGGTCTCTGCAAGCAACTCGGTAAAACAACAATCTTCGTAACACACGATGTGCGCGAGGCATTGCTGCTCGCGACGCGCATCGGCTTGATGCACGCCGGACGGATCGTGCTGCTGGAGACGCCCGAAGGTTTCTTGCGTTCCGACGAAGCGCACGCCCGAGCCTACCGCGACACGCTGCGTCTGGATCAACACTTCAATCAAGAGTCTGCTGAAAACTTTAGCCACGTTGCGGAAGAGGGCGCATGACAAGCGAATTTCTGCGGCAAAACTGGCGCGAAGTTTTAACTGTGGCAGGCCAGCATCTGTGGCTTGTTTTCATCGCCACTGCTTGCGCTGTTGCCATCGGCATCCCGCTCGGAATTCTGCTTTCACGGCGACCTGCTTTGAAGCGGCCGGTGCTCGGTTTAGCAAATGTTCTGCAAACCGTGCCGAGCCTCGCGCTGTTCGGCTTTCTTATTCCGCTGCCTTTGATCGGCGGCATCGGCGCACGCACCGCCATCGTGGCGCTTGTTCTTTACGCGCTGCTGCCCGTCATCCGCAACACTGTGACGGGGATCGAAAACGTAGACCGGCGCGTGCGCGAAGCAGCCGTTGCGATGGGGTTGACTAACCGGCAAATCCTATGGCAGGTGGAGTTGCCGCTGGCGACAAGCGTGATT
>JACCTF010000492.1 GCA_013812565.1 Pyrinomonadaceae bacterium
GGTAGTGGCTCATATAGGGGTGATCGCTCGACTGCAGTTGTAGCGATGAAGGAACAACAGCAGACATGCTTCATGCATCACCACTGACTTCGAGAAGGATAAAGTCTGTCTGACGAAGCGTCCCAGCCGCTGTCGCAGCGTGTTATTCCATCGCTCCACATGCGCCGTCTGCCCGGATCTGATACCCACCCTCGTGTGTTGTTCAGCAGGAATCACTGCCGCGTATGCTTTCCAGAAGTCACTGTCGCAGTGTGCTTCCCGGTAAGCTGCAGGGATTGCTTCCCACAGCTTGCGACACGCCTTTTTGCTACGATCACCGACAGCATAGGCCACCACCTGCCGAGTGCGACGCGAGAGCGCAATCCAGATCCACTTCTTACGTGCTTTCTTGAGCACAAATGACCAGAGTTCATCGAGTTCCAGCGTGGTCGACTCTGCGTCAGTAGGATCGGGAGGCAACAAGGTTTCGCTCAGCGGGGGCAGTTGTGCTGCCTTTTTTTGATCCACTTCGTGACGGTATTTCTGGAGACGCCAAAGGTGCGAGTCAGTCCACGCAAGGAGCTGCGTTCTTCGTAAGCTCGAAGAATCTCCTCACGGCGCTCTTCGGGGTAAGCATTGCTTCCGGGATTCTCGCGGCTGCGACGACCACAGTTGTGACACAGGTAGCGCTGTTTGCCGTTTCTTGCAAGTCCGTTGCGAACGATGTTCTGGCTGTGGCAGTACTGACAAGATAGAGTAAAGGTGACCATGCACGATAGAGATTAGCAGATCACCTCCACATGAGCCACTACCTTGGTCCGATACTCTTCTCGCACTACTCACTGAGCAATGGTGTGATGAAGCTCACCGCGCAGTACGTTGTGCGTTGATCACTTAGCATACGGGATTTCCCCCTTCCGGGCGTCCTCCGGCAACGGCACTTTGCTCAGGTCCTCCCCCTGCTGCAGCCGCCACGCCTTCAGCTGCTTGCGCAGTTCGGCCAAGACATCGGCATGGGCGGGGTTATGAGCGAGGTCATGTTGCTCCCATGTATCGTTCTTCAGATCGTAAAGCTCCTCCGCCGAACGGTATCGGAAACGGTGGATTACTTCTGCGGCACGCCCGTCCTTTTCCGCCAGCCGCACCCAGGAGTTCCAATAACCCCGACCGTCTTCGGTTGCTCCTTCACTCACGTGCGTCTTGTATGGCGTTTCAGGGGCGAGATTCAGAATAAGCTTATACCGCTCTGTTCGGATGCAGCGCATCGGAGAACGATTCATCTGCCCGTCTCCGGTATGGGAGGCGAACACTTCGTCCCGGTGCTTCTTTGACTTTCCCAGCAACACCTGCAGGAAGCTTCGCCCGTCTAGGTCGTTTGGTTTGTCTCCGCCAGCGGCTTGAATAAACGTAGGAAGCAGGTCCACCAAGCTCACGAGCGCCTGGCTGGTGCTGCCCTGCTTCACCATGCCGGGCCAACTCGCCAGCAGGGGCGCCCGGATGCCAGCATCGTAGAGGTTCCACTTAGCGAAGGGGAACTGCGCACCCTGGTCCGCCGTATAGAGGAACAATGTCTCCTTCTCATACCCGTGCTTCTTGAGCGCCTCACGCACCTCACCCACCTGCCGGTCCATCCAGGTCACATCCGTGTAGTAACGGCTCCTTGCCGCCCGCATCTCCGGCGTGTCGAGTAGATACGGCGGAAGCTGAATCTTCTGCGGGTCGTAGTTGTCATTCTCCGGCCAGTAGACGTGCGGCGAATGAGAACAGACCACGAGGCACAGCGGCTGCTTCCGGTCATGCGCGGCCAGCAACTGGTCCACCGCCGCCGTGTTCAGGTCCGTCCAGAGCACATGTTCTTGCCTGGAGGCATCACGTTAGAGTTCTTCAGATACTCGAATGGGAAAACAGGGCGTGGGCCGATATGCGTCTTACCGGCTAACACCACATGGTAGCCGAGTTCCTTCATGCGGTGGGGCAGCGTCCGAAGCTCATCGCGGACGAGGCTATGGTTGGCGTGTGCGCCGTTCCTGAAAGGAAATAGGCCGGTGTAGATGGCGGAGCGTGACGGCGTGCAGGTGGGAGAGGCGGCGAAGGCTGCATCGAACCGCATCCCTTCACGCGCGAGCCTGTCTAGGTTCGGCGTCTGTACGTCCTTCGCGCCGTAAGGTCCAGCATCGTGCCAGGTATGATCGTCGGACATGAACAGCACGATGTGCGGGCGCTTATGGCTCCGACCGCTCGTTGTATTTGCTTGGAGTGCGTGCGCCAGAAGCAGCACACATAGGGGGGTGAAGAGGCAATGAATGCATCTCATTGTCGATGACCTCAGTTGTGCGAAATTTCCTACTTGGGAAGCGTTTCATTCCACGAGAGCGCCGACTTGCGGAGTCGCTCAACAATCTCTGGACGCTTTGCCGCGAGGTTCTCTGTTTCGGATGGGTCCTTCAAAAGGTTATAAAGCTGGGGGCGGGAACCGTCCTCTTGGATCAACAGTTTCCATGCTCCTTCACGGATGGCAAGGTCAGGCCAGCGGTCCTCCGGCGGTCCCGGCCTATCCGGTGGTCGCTTCCAGAAGAGCGACTTGCTCCGTGACGCGGCGGCCTTACCCAGTAGTGCTGCACTCATTTCAACTCCGTCGAAGTTTGCAGCGGATCGAAGATCAACACCCGCAAGTCGGAGCAGTGATGGCACGAGGTCTACCGAGGAGAGTACTGTAAATTCGTCCCTGGTGCCGCGCTTGCTCGCCGGAATCAATCCCGGTCCCCAGACGATGAGCGGTTCGCGAATGCCGCCCTCGTAAAGCATACCCTTCGCGCCGCGCAAAGGTCCGGCTGAGCCGGCGCCCGGCTCAGGGCCATTGTCGCTGGTGACGAGGATCAGCGTGTTGTCGCGGAGTTTGGCGTTGCCCCTGACGTAGTCAAAGAGCGGGCCGAGTTGAGCGTCCATATTCGCAAGCACCCCTTGGTAGAGCGCCCGCTTGCTGCCGTCGCCGCGCAACTCCTTCGGCGGGAAGAAGGGTGAGTGAACGTCATCCGGCCAGAGGTTCACATAGAACGGTTTGCCGTCGGCTTCCGCTTGCCTGATGAACTCCAGCGCCCGGTCAACAAAGATTCGTGTCACCTGACAACGGTCCATCCAGGTCACCTTACCGCGACCGAGTTGCTCGCTCGCCACGCCAAGACCTGCTTTACGAATTGGCGTGCCGTCGTGCGGGTCGAAGAGTGGCAGAACACGATCTCCCAACCCTTCAAACTGAGTGAGCGAGGCTTGGAAGCCATACTCGGAGATGAGCGGCGCTTCGCCCACATCGCGCCCACCGCCCATGTGCCACTTACCGAAGTGCCCGGTCTTGTAGCCGCCTTTAGAAAGAAAGCGGGCGAGGGTGGGAGCCGCCGGATCTAGGAACTGAGCCATCCCGCGGCGCTGATTCAGTTCGCGGTTATCGATGTAAGAGGTGATGCGCCACCGAGCAGGATACTGACCCGTAGTCAGAGCAGTGCGGGAGGGTGAACAGATTGGCGAGTTGACGTAATACTGCGCGAAGTGGATGCCCTCTGCGGCGAGGCGGTCAACATTCTCGGTCTTGACTTTCTTGTTGCCATAACTAGAGAAGTCAGCATAGCCCAGGTCGTCGACCAGGACTACAATCACGTTCGGACGCTTCGGCTTCGCTCCCGCTCTTTGGGTGTTTCCTCTAGCTACGGTGGACGGCAGCGTGCCAATCAGCAGTATTAGGATTACAAGCGTAGAGCGTATCACGATGCCTCATTTCCCGAAGCTCCTGCGTCTTGGTGCAGGAGATTATTCCATTGCGGTGGCTGGCGTTTGCTAACCACCGCTTACCCAAATACGAGGTCACTGCATACAAGATAAAGGCCTTCGCCAGTCTACCAACAATTATAGACCGATTTCAGAAGTCAGTATTGTTGAAGCCTCTGAAAGCGTTGTTATCATAACTACTGAAGCGGCGAAGCGGTATTTGAATTTACCCGTGTCCTTGAAAGGCACGGTTTGCACAGAAGGTGCTCGCGCGACGCAGATGCAGCTCGCGGCTACATTTCGTAAAGGACTCAGCTAAGTCATCTCGCCGCTCACGCATCAGAAAGCCCCAGTAGTTACTTGTTTTCGCCGTCGCTCGTTCTGGGCCATAGCCTCACTTGCAAATCTCAGTTAGTTCATTCTTTTGGATTATGTTTCGTGCGATTGAATGTTACTCCTGCACCCCACACTTTCGGTGACTTGAAACTAGGCACTTTCGGCTTGATATTTGGTGCAACGGCTTGGGCAGCGAGCGCGTCGTAGCGTGCGCGAAGTTGCTTAACCTTTTCCGGATTCGCGTCAGCCAGATTGTGCTTCTCAGCCGAATCATTGGCAAGATTGAAAAGCTCGACACTGTCTCGTGATCTTGCGCCTCGCCTTACGCTTTCACTCTCATTCACTTCATCATTATGGCCGTCGCCGTTGAGAACAAGTTTCCATTCACCTACCCGAATCGCACCTGTGTTTGGCGTAGCGTTAATCAGAATCTCTTCGTGCGGTGAAGCTTTGCCTTCGCCAATCGCCACCCACGCATCGCGTCCGTCGAGCGGCAGTCTCTGCTTCAAAGATGCACCCGCGAGCTTCAGCAACGTCGGATACCAATCCACCATATGCAGCGGTTGATCGACGCTCGAACCGGGATTGATGCGTCCTTCCCATGTCGCGAACGCTGCCACGCGCACGCCTCCCTCGTAGAGCGTGCCCTTGCCTGCACGCAGCGGCCCGTTGTCTGTCACGCGTCCTGGCGCAGGACCGCCGTTGTCGCTCGAGAAGATGATGAGCGTGTTTTTGCGCTGGCCCTTTTCGTCAAGTGCGGCGATGATCTGCCCGACCGCTTCATCCATCGCCGCCAACATCCCGGCATAAGTGCGGCGTGGCTCCTTCAAATGACTGTATGGCTCTTTGTACTTCTCCGGCACTTGGTGCGGGGCATGAACGGCGTTGAAGGGAACGTAGAGAAAGAACGGCTTAGTGCCCGCGTTGTCGTGGACGAACTTGACAGCTTCCTTAGCCAGCAGGTGCGTGCTGTAGCCTTCGTCGTAACTGGCTTTGTCATTACGGTGCCAATCGTGACCGCCATCGCGTTCGTGCGTGAAGTAATCTATCGCCCCGTTGTAGTGGCCGTACTGATGATCGAAGCCGCGCGCTGTCGGCAGGTATGCGCGTTGGAAATGTCCGAGATGCCACTTGCCACTAATCATCGTGACATACCCGGCGTCCTTCAAAGCCTGTGGCAGCGTGCGCTCTTCAAGCGGCAACCCATATTGCGCCCATGGACGCACGACGCCAACCTGCAGGCCGTGGCGCATCGGGTAACGTCCCGTCATCAAAGCTGCGCGCGTCGGAGAGCAAACCGGTTGCACATAAAACTGTGCTAGCCGCGCTCCCGAGGCAGCCAGCCGGTCGAGGTGCGGCGTTTTAATGTCTTTGCCGCCATTGAAGCCGACATCTGCATAACCAAGATCATCAGCCAGAATGAAAATAATATTCGGCTTTACTGTTTGCGTGGGCTTAGACGCTTTCCCGAATATACCGCTCGGAAAAAACAACAGAGCGGAAGCGATTAACAAGCCTGCGGCAATTCGATGCGGTGCTCTCCACTGTGATTTTGGGTTCATTGATTCCTCGTTGCTGAAGGTGGTCAAAGCGTTATGTCCTACTTGCCCTGCTGCTTGATCTTCTGCAACAAAGC
>JACCTF010000521.1 GCA_013812565.1 Pyrinomonadaceae bacterium
GGCGTTACGGAGTCGAATGAGCAGCGCGCTGCCGACGGGGGGGGGCGTGGTTCGCTGGTCAGTCTGCGCCTTGACCTCGCCGCTTACTTTAAACGCAGCGCTTCAAACGCCGGTACGGCTGGCGATACTCCAGTGGCTGAGACAAATTAATCAAAGTGGTAATGATTCATGGCAGTGCTTGAAGATAAGACCCTTGCGGAACGCAACAAGCTGATTGCGGCGGCTGTGCTCGGCGTGATTGCACTTTTTGTCCTCTGGAGCGTGTTCTTCGGTTCTTCCTCAACTCCGCAAAAATCACGTCGCACGGCTAGAAGTAACACGCCCCCAAGCCCTGATCGGACATCCAGTGAAGTCAGCAGGAAATCTTCGTTGGTCGAGGCTGACAACTCGCTCACGGTACCGCAGCCGATTGAGTACGACTCAACGCTGCCACCCGTTCCTGAAGCCCGACGCAACATCTTTGCTTACTACACTCCGCCCACAACACAAGCAACGGCAAACGCTACGCAGCCGACGCCTCTACCATCCGTGACGCCGCCGCCACCACCGTCGTTAATCCTCGCCGCCGTCTCGCCTTCCAGCGCTTACGCACAGACGGGTGAGTTCGCGCTCGAAGTCTCTGGCGATAAGTTCACACCCGAGGCGCGTATCTTCGTTGACGGGCAGGAACTCCCCACACGCTTCACGAGCGTGCAGAAACTAACCGCCACTGTGCCTGCTGCGTTCACAGCATCTCCCGGAGCGCGCCAAGTCGTAGTCCGTACGTCTGATGGTCAACTCTTCTCAAACACCATGACGCTCAATGTTACGGCTCCGCCTGCCCCGTCGCACACTTACGTCGGTCTGCTCGGCAGCACGCGTTACAGCGACACGGCGGTGCTCAAAGACCAAAGCGGCGAACTCCTCAATGTGCAACGCGGCGATATAATCGGCGGACGCTTTCGTGTGACCAGCATCTCCGAGCGCGCCATCGATCTTATCGATACCCAACTACGTATCAAACACACACTGCGGTTTGTTGAAGCCCGTCCGTC
The DNA here is from genome assembly GCA_013812565.1 of Pyrinomonadaceae bacterium. Classification (GTDB taxonomy): domain Bacteria; phylum Acidobacteriota; class Blastocatellia; order Pyrinomonadales; family Pyrinomonadaceae; genus JACCTF01. The sequence goes on from JACCTF010000521.1 coordinate 1,035, forward strand.
TCCGTCTGCGGGCACAATGAACCGCAATTCGGCTCCGCGTAACTCTCCTCCTCCGCGACCACCCGTTCTACCCGATGACGATGGCAAACCCTAACATCTGCATTACAAAGCTGCCTGCCGTTCGCACCGTTTCAACTTCTCACGTCGCTTCAAACGGTTGTGTGCACCGAGCACGAATAAGGGAAGGCGAAGGAGGGTACATTCTTGTCGCGCTGCTTGCGCTGATGACTGTGCTTATGCTCGCCATGATCGCTGCCGCACCGAGTATCCAACAGCAGCATCAGCGCGAGTTAGAAAGGGAAGCAATCGCACGCGGCGAGGAGGTGGCGGAAGCCATTCGCCTATACGTCGAAGCGCGCGGCGCTTTGCCAACATCAATCGAGCAACTTCTCGAAGGCGCTCCCATCGGCATCAAGAAGAAACAGATCTTGCGCGCTACAGCCGCACGCGATCCACTCTCTCGCTCCGGCGAGTGGCGTCTTGTGAGACCGAACGACGCAGCCTTTCTTGAGTTCAAGCGAGCAGTGATACTTTATGCGGGCGGGCAACCGCCACAGGGACGCCAGCTTCCTGCTTTACTGCGACCCTTTGCCGCACCCGTTGTTAACATAGTCAACCTCGGCACTACCGCATCAACAGCACAACCCACGTCGAGCGATGAAGGCAGCTCATTCAACAACACTGGTCCATTCATCGGCGTCGCTAGTCGCAGCCGACGCGAATCGGTGATTAACTATTACGGGATAGATCACCACGACGCCTGGGTCTTCACACCGATCTTTAGATGACACTTGCACCTTGCCCTCTCACGTGCATCGGGTTAATGCACGTCTTGCGCTGAGCATCCCACAACCGCAATCCGAAGACACTGGTAAATCGTTCAGCGCGAAAAAATTAATCGCAAAACTAATTAAAAGATTGACATCTAGTAGCAATGCGTTTATATAACAACATGTTGTGCGCCGATCAATCTGGGCCACAAGAATTACATAGACACATTATCTTGTGGTTCAGACCACTCAACGAAAAAAGGAGCAGCTACGAAGTATGGCAACTACCACGAAGAAATCGACAACCAAGTCGGCAAGTAAGTCGTCCGGTTCTAAGGGCGGCGCGAAGAAAACAACAGCTAAGAAAGCAGCTACCACCGCGAAAAAGGCTACCACCAAATCTTCTGCGACCAAGTCTACGTCGAAGAAGAAATAGGCCGGTCAAAAGAAGTAAGCAAGTAACCTTTCAAGGCGCACACGAACACTCTGCGATCTCCCACGGGAGATCATATAAAAGGGATGACGGATGCTTAACAAGCACGTCATCCCTTCTCTTTTGGTAAGATGTTCGAGTCGATGTCAGATGTCGGAGGTCAGTTAAAAGCAGAACTGACATCTGACATCTGACATCAAACATCTGCTTTTATGATTAGCGTTGCGCTCGTTGAGCCGGAAATACCTCCTAACACAGGTAACATCGCACGCCTCTGCGCCGCGACGTGCGTCCCGCTTCACATTGTTGGCGTCACAGGGTTTCGCCTTGACGAGCGCGCGGTGCGGCGCGCCGGACTGGATTACTGGCCTGAAGTTTCGTTGCATCGTCACCTCGATCTCACCGCCCTCGATGCAGCGCTACCAGACGCCAGGTTCATCTATTTAACGACGAAGGCTCCGCGCGCCTATACGGATTGGCAGTTCACTATGAACGACTGCCTTGTCTTCGGGCGGGAGACGCGCGGTCTGCCCGAAGATGTGCTGCGCGATAACTGGGAGAGGTGCTTGACGATCCCAATCTTGAACCCGAAAGTGCGCAGTCTTAACCTAGCAACCGCGGTCGGGATTGTGCTCTATGAAGCGCTGCGGCAAACCAGGGCATTTTAGATTGCCGATATACAGTTTTCGATTTGAAGAATCTGTCTTCAGGTCGCAAATCAGAAATCGCAAATACTATTGATGCTTTAATTCTGAACATTTCAAATTTGAAACCTGAATACTCAAATCGAGAAATTATTTATGCCTAAAGAAAGAACTGACATACGCAACATCGCCATTATCGCCCACGTCGATCATGGCAAGACAACACTTGTTGACCAGATGCTTAGACAAGCGGGTACGTTTCGCGATAACGAGCAGGTGCGCGAGCGCGTGATGGACTCGATGGACTTAGAACGCGAGCGCGGCATCACGATTATGGCGAAGAACTTGGCGGTGCATTATGGCGATGTGAAGATCAATATCGTTGACACGCCGGGCCACGCCGATTTCGGCGGCGAAGTCGAACGCGTGTTAAAGATGGTGGACGGCGTAATGCTCTTGGTGGATGCGGCCGAAGGATGTCTTCCACAGACGCGCTTCGTGCTGCGCAAAGCTCTGGAAGCGCGTCTGCCCGCGATTGCCCTCGTTAACAAGATTGATCGCAGCGATGCAAGACCTGCTGAAGTGGTCGATGAAATCTATGATCTCTTTATCGACCTTGATGCGACCGAGGAGCAGATAGATTTTCCGATCCTCTACGCCGCGGCGCGCGACGGACTGGCGAAAAAGGAACTCACGGACGAAGCGACGAGTCTGCGTCCGCTGTTTGATCAGATCGTGGAGACGATCCCAGCACCGAAGGCGCTGCGCGATGATACGTTGCAATTGCTTGTCGCCAATCTCGATTACAGCGAGTACATCGGGCGCCTCGCGATAGGGCGTATCTTCTCCGGCGAGATCAGTGTCGGAGATCAAATCACAATCATCAAACGCGACGGGAGCGTTGTGCAGACGCGCGCGAAAGACCTCTACATCTTCGAGGGCCTCAAACGCGAGCGGGTTGAACGAGCGCACTATGGCGAGATCGTCGCGCTGGCCGGGGTGGAAGAGATCGAGATCGGCGAAACCATAACCAGTCCCGGTAATCCGCAAGCGCTGCCGATGATCGCCGTTGATGAGCCGACGATCTCGATGATCTTCGGCGTCAACACATCGCCGTTTTCGGGACGTGAAGGGAAGTATGTCACGTCCCGACAGCTCAAGGAGCGGCTCGACCGGGAAGTGCTCGGGAACGTCGCGATCAGAGTTGAGCCGACGGATTCGCCCGATCAATTTCGCGTCTCGGGGCGCGGCGAGTTGCAACTCTCAATCCTGATCGAGATGATGCGACGCGAAGGCTATGAACTTCAGGTCTCCAAGCCGGAGGTGATTACGCGCAAAGACGATGGTCAACTGATGGAGCCGATTGAGTCGGTTGTAGTCGATTGCCCGGAGGAGTTTATCGGCGTCGTCGCGGAGGCGATGGGACGGCGCAAAGGGCAGATGATGAAGATGGTCAATCACGGCACGGGTCGCGTCCGCCTTGAGTTCGAAGCCCCGTCGCGCGGCCTGATCGGTTTCCGCGGCGAGTTTCTAACGGAGACGAAGGGGACGGGCTTGCTCAACACGTTATTCCTTCGTTGGGGCGAGTGGCAGGGCCAGATGCGCGGGCGCTCTACCGGTTCATTAGTCGCGGATCGCACAGGGGAAACAACAACCTATGCGCTCTACAACCTGCAAGAGCGCGGAACGCTCTTCACGCGTCCGGGCACCAAGGTTTACGAAGGCATGGTCGTTGGCGAGAACGCGCGCGCCGTTGATTTGGATGTCAATGCAATCAAGGAGAAAAAACTGACGAACATGCGCGCTGCCTCGGCCGATGAGGCGCTGCGGTTAGTACCCGTCAGAGAGCTTTCGCTTGAACAAGCGCTGGAGTTCATCGCCGACGACGAACTGGTCGAAGTAACGCAGGAGTCGATCCGTCTGCGTAAGCGCGTGCTACGCGCTAACGAGCGCCCGAAACGCAAAGAGTCGTAGTGATAAATGATTGGAGTCTAGAATTCTTGTCCAAGCCTAAGACGCCGCGTTGTTGCTTGGTTCATCTGCATCGTCAAGTTGTTGTTTTAAGGAGGTGGCGGAGGGAAGGTCGGTCACATACCTTCTGGCATATAACCTGTGCGCAGGCGGTATGTAACAGAGTGTGAAGAAATCCGAAAACAAGCGGTAGCCGTATTGTGTCTTGTAATGAGCAATGGTGTTGGAGTGTCAGCCCATCGTCGTTGGATCCATCGTCTACCGCGTGCAGAAAAAGTGTTGCTTGCCGTGTTAAGCACTCAGTCGAAGCCGCTACAGGCGTTAAAGGCATTAGAAATCAACGGACGTGGATTCTGCTGAAAAATTTGAAAAGGATGAGAAATGCCGGAGGTCGGACTCAAACCGAACGTTTAACAGTTGATAAGAAATGATTTGACAAGGTGCTAAAGCAAAACTTGTCCGTTTGGCGTCCGCTTTTATGGAAGCGTGCCGGAGTGAACGCGAGCGGTTCTTCGCTGATTCAAGTGGGTGACTCAAAATGCAGTTTGCCGGCCAACAGATAAGCTACTGCAATCAAGTTGCGCGTGCGCATTTCTACTCTCTTGTTTGTATGTCGAGAATGACATATAG
>JACCTF010000533.1 GCA_013812565.1 Pyrinomonadaceae bacterium
AGAAAGCGTTCGGTTTGCACGGCGCTGCCCTGAATCGCCCACCACGCTTGCGGCGCAGCCACGAGCAACGCCGCGGCGAAGAACGCAGCCCATGCCCGCCACCGCTGGAACAGCAGCGCCAAACACAGGCTTGTCCCCATCAACATGCCGAAGCTGTGAGCATGCACAAGCGGCAGCATCCCTGTGATCACCCCGGCGGCGATCATGCGACGGATGGCCGATTGGTTAGCATCTGCCGCCGCTTGAGTTGTCACAAGCGAGGGCGCTGGACGGGCGTCTCTCTGATTCTGTTTACGCTTAGTTGTATTTTCTGGACGAGGCGAGTTGCGTGACGCAGCTTCTTTGATCACATCTTCTGCGCCGGATATAACCCGCCACCATTGCATCATCACCAAAATGGCAAGGGGCAACCCGAGCAGCAGACCGCGCTGCGGAACCAGCAGCACCGTCAGCGCATTACCCCATCGGTAAGCGCCGTCCGGCGTGATGGTGTAGTTGTGCGGCAGTCGGGCAAACAGTTCCGCAATACCGGGATTGCTGACGCTGACATCTTGAATCAGCCGCGACCAACCGAGGCCGCCGCTGAGCAGCACCAACGCGACAGAGATTAATGCCGCAACCGGGTCGCCAGTCAGTCCTTTCGCCCAGCGGTGAAGCAACCCCACGAGCGCAAGCGCGAGCGCAAGATTCTCCCAAAATAAAGCGCTTTCGAGAGAAGCACCGGCGCGTACGAACATGGCGGCCACAAAGTCTACGATGAACGGGTAAACAAGCCGCGCGCCAGCAAACTCTGGATGCTCGGGCGGGAAGTTTTCGCCGTCCACAAAACCTGCAATGATCCCGAGATGAAGCGGCAAATCTCCGAGGTTGTGGTCAACGCCCGTGTAGATGCCACCAGCTTGCACATACATCGCCTGTTTGAAAACCACCCACATCAACAGCGTAATAGCTCCGTAAGAGACAGTAAAAAAGATGGTGGAACTGTTGGGATGTAGACAAGCCTGTCTGATGGCCTGCGTCGCGGCCCGCATATCGATGCGCAGACGCTTCCTGATGTCTCTCTTTGTCAAGAGCAGCAGCGGAGAAGTCAGCGCCGCGCCAGCCAGACCGAGCGCGAGCGCTTTGAGACCGAGGTAAGATGCCGCCACAAACCCGATCATTCCGAGCGCGGCAAACCCGGTGCAGGTTCCGGCGCACACACGCTCGATGAGCGGCGCATCCTTCTCGTAAAGATACGTTAGCAGCGTGCCGCCGGTGATCGCGATAAGCCACAGCGTAAAGGCGAAAGTCATCAGTCTATTTTATATTTTGGATTGGTGATTTGAGATTGCAAACTCGATTTGCGATTATGCCTTGTTCGTGGGTCGGGCGTCGGCCGTTTTTGCAGTTAAGTTAAAGCGGTTGGATTATACGCGAACATCGCTCGCTTTTTACAAAGCGCTTCTATGGCACTACTAAAATCGCCAAGGCACCAAGGACGCCAAACGATGCAAGAGATCATCAGAAACTATTCTCTCCTCTGTGCCCTTAACGGCTTGGCGGCTACTTCGGTTAGACATACTTAATTTTCAGTCACTTAGTTTTTGAGGAACACTTATGCTTCGTGCAGGGATCGTCGGTTTACCGAACGTCGGCAAGTCCACGCTCTTCAACGCGCTGACGGCGCAGCAAGCGGCTCTAGCCGCCAACTACCCGTTCGCCACCATCGAGCCGAACATCGGCGTTGTGGCGGTGCCGGACGAACGTCTGGAACCGCTCGCCAAGGTAGTTAAGACAACTGTGATTGTTCCCGCCACCGTCGAGTTTGTAGACATCGCCGGGCTTGTGCGCGGGGCGTCGAAGGGCGAAGGGCTTGGCAATCAGTTTCTCGCCAACATCCGCGAGACGGATGCGGTGATCCAGGTCGTTCGCTGCTTTGAAGATGAATCTGTGATTCACGTCGAAGGCTCGGTTGATCCGCGACGCGACGTTGAAACAATTCAGATCGAACTCGCGCTGGCCGATCTGGCGTCGGTTGAACGCCGCCGCGAACGCGCGCAGAAAACGGCGAAGAGCGGTGATAAAGTCGCACGCGCGGAGATTGACATTCTCGACAAAATCTTACCCGTTCTTTCCGAGGGTAATCCGGCGCGCGCCGTCGAATTCACTGATGATGAACGCACAATCGCTCGCTCGTTCTTTCTGCTCACAATGAAACCGACCATCTACGCCGTGAATGTTGATGAAGCGACGCTCGGCAGCCCGGACGACAATCCGCATGTGCGCACGGTTCGTGAAATAGCCCGGCGCGAAGCCGCCGAGTGTGTCGTGATCTGCGCGCAACTTGAATCCGAACTCGTCGCGCTTGCGCCCGATGAACGACGCGATTTCCTTCTCTCGCTCGGCGTCGAGGGAAGCGGAGTTGATAACTTAATTCGTAGCGCTTATCGCCGACTCGGTTTGATGTCGTTCTTGACGGCAGGAGAAAAAGAGGTGCGTGCCTGGACTATTCCACAAGGCACGCGTGCACCGCAGGCCGCAGGTACGATTCACTCAGATATTGAACGCGGCTTCATTCGCGCTGAAGTTGTCGGCTATGCCGATCTCATACGCCTCGGCTCGACAACGGCCGCGCGCGAACAGGGCCTGGCGCGATTGGAAGGCAAAGAGTACGTGATGCAGGAAGGCGATGTAGTGCATTTTCGCTTCAATGTGTAAAACGACCTTGCTACTTGCTCAGTATGCCGGCGAAATCAGGCTATCTCAGCAGAGACACATGTCTTTAATGTTGCACTCAACAGTCACACGCTATCAACATATGCCGCTTTAACGTATGTGGTATGCGCGGTTCTTCCACACTAAGATGATTTCTCCATCAAGTTGTTTGACGATGCGACGCAGTTCGGGTTCCCCTGCAACCAAGGCGCGGTAAGGCTCCGACCCGCGCGCGATGTTGATCACGATCATTGATGATTTGTAGGCGGTGTCGATCCACTGCCTAGGCTGCTGGTTAAGCCCGCGACGAAACTGGCGATCACCGCTGCGGCGTATCTCTGACGGAGCACCGGCAATCGACTCGTCTTTTTGCTTGAGCGTGACGACGGGCGCTCTGCTCGTTGCTCCACTCGTTGCCCTGCGGCGCGGCGAAACAGAGTTGGAATGCTGACCCTCTGCCGAAGCTGGAGGCGTGGCGGTACTTTCTCTAAAAGTCCCTAACTTTGCAGGCCCGGCTTTGCGTGCTTCAACAGCTTTTACTTCATCGTCTGACGCAGAAGAATCTTTAGCCGCTTGCGTGGCACTTCGACCACTAATCGGTAATTCTGTAATCCGCGCAGTCTCCTCATCTGATTTTACTTCCGGCACCCGCTGTGCTTTGTCTTCACTCGTTTCTGCGGTCGGCGGAGGTGCTGATAATCCGGCAACCGCGGCAGGCGCAGGCTTGTTTGATGTCGGAGACAACGTCTCGGAAGTTCTCTCCCGAGGTTCGGGCACATGTGCTTCCGATGGTTTTTGTTGAACTGAAGCGTTGGTAGAACGTGTCGCTTGCGCGGCGTCGGGTAGTGAACCGGTATCTTCTTGATTAACGGAAGTGTTCGCTGTCATCTGTGCTGTAGACGACATAGATGCGTTCATATTTGCATTCGTGTATGCAACAGAGCGAATTTCTGCTGCTTTTTCGGAACGGCTGGCGACAAGCGACTCGCTGCGACGGTTGCGCGTTGCGATGAACAAAATTCCGATCACAACGCCGAACAAAGCAAGAAGCATTGGCAACGCGAATCCAAGCGTGCGCGGAGCGAAGAACGACTTGAAGACATCGACGAGACGCTCGCCCGACGAAAGCACTGGTGGAGTTCTCTGCGGCGCGGTGTGCTGCTCCGGTTCGCTTGCAATGCCTACGCTAAGTATAAGCGCCGTGGCGATCTTCCGGCACCTGTCGCAATCGGCGAGATGCACCGTATAGCGCACGCGCGTCGCCGCCGGCACAGCATTCTCCGCATAAGCGTTCAACTCGTCCGCATCAAGGTGCAGGAGTTCCGCTGCGGTTTGGTGGTCCACGCCTTTTGAGCTTGTTTGTTCACCAAAGGCCACAGAACCGTGCACGTCTCGTTGCAAACGACGACGCAGTAGTGAATCTACTTCTTTATCTAATTTATCTAAATCCGAATTCATCTGTTTTATTGAAGGCGACGAGAACTTTCCCACCGCCTAACTGCATAAAGAACGCACTGCCTTTGCTCATCTTGCGGCAGACGCCAGAATAGTAATGGAGTAATGAGAAGTGATGAGTGATGAGACAGAAGCAGATACTTATCGTTTACCACCCTCATCACTTTCTCAGGCCTTCTTCATCGACACTCATCGCTCGTTACTTTTTGCTACTCATCACTCATTACTCATCACTTTCCCCTCACTCATCACTTCTCATCAGCACGCGATGAAGATCAATCTCCAAATGCTCAGCGGCTTCGGCGAACGAGCGTTTTGTCTCCGGTAGCGTCCAGCCATTTTCCTTAATCAAGGTCGCTTCAACGTGATGTCTCACCTCGCGGTGCAGACGCGCGAGGCGGCGACTTGCCGTTGCTTCATGCACTCCCAATACCCGGCCAGCTTCGTGTAAGCGCAGATTGTCAAAGTAATAAAGTCTGATCAAAAGACGGTCCTCGGGGGCAAGTTCGCTGATGGCATGTGCGAGTGCGGCATCAAGATCGCGCGTGGTTTCTTGATCGCTGAGCGCGCGTTCAGGATTCGGGGGAGCGGCAACACAAAATCCATCTTCGCTGCTATGAGTTTCGTACGTTAAACGTTCAAAGTCGGTCGCGTCCTCCGGCTGAACCAACCGCGCCGAGCGGCGATGAATGTCCACGGCCAGTTGCCCAACTACGGCGCGCAACCACCCGCCGAGCGAGCCGCGCCCTGAATAGTAGGCGAGCTTGCCTGCCGGCCTTCCCTGCTCATTTGTCCGCAAACCATGAAGTTCGGCCCAGATGGATTGTGTTAATTCTTCAGCTTCCGTCTCGCTCCGGCTATGAGAACGCGCCGCCGAACGCACCGTCGTTTGATACCGCGCCATCAAATCGCGCCAAGCCGCTTCATCGCCCCTCTCACAAGCAATCGCAAGGCATAGATCATCGGCATGAAGCGCTTCGAGAAACTCAGTGATCTCACCCGCCCGCGCGGTGGGTTGATCCCGCAGCAGATACTTATCAAGCGTCGCCTGTAAACGTACAGACACTACTGCCGCATCAAGGCCACGCGCGTTTGCAGCGCGCGCCAGCAATTTGGCGGCACTTCGACGCAGAAGTTCATTTATGTCCGTCTTTCTCCACCTCATCAGAGCTGAAGACACTCCATCTATTAAATTAATGTATCACAAAGCTTTCGCGTGCAACTCCCTAATCTTGATCTTTGACACTCCTTGCGCGCGTGAGATAGAGTTTGGAGAAATTTTAGATTTTTGATTGCCGATTTGCGTATGGAATCAAGAAGTTAAAACGTGATC
>JACCTF010000544.1 GCA_013812565.1 Pyrinomonadaceae bacterium
CAGCAAGGGGGCATGCGTGCGCGACTTTTCAAGCCATTTCAACCTCGAATAGAGAAATGGGGACGTGCCTTACAAAAGCGTGCGGCCGAACAAAAGAAAAAGAGCGACGCTTTACGCTCTTAATCTAACGTGAGTTCGACGTAAGCGAACTAGAAAACAAGTTGCAACTGCTCTTTGATGCGAATGTTTAGTGACGGTTTCTTCTCGCGCCAAGTATAAGCGATCAGTCCAGCTACCAAGTTGACGAAGAAGTTCGTTACTGAACGATGTCGGCTGTGCTCGATTTGCGAGATGTTCTTGAGTTGGTCGATCACGCTTTCAATAATCGCTCGCTTCCGCAACATTAGTTTGTCGAAGATGGAGACGAGTCGGTTCTTCATCTTCGTCTTGAGTTTGGTGACGAGTTGCACGCCTCCATCGTAGAGCGTCTCGAACAATGGCTGTGAGATATATCCACGGTCTGCAAAGAGTTTGCCGAACAAGTCTTTGACCAACTTCGGCACGGGGCGCCGGTCATCGGTGTTGCCGGGCGTCAACCTGATGGAGAGCAGTTCACCACAGTCGTTCGTGACCAGATGCAACTTGAAGCCGTAGAACCAGTCCACAGAGGTCTTGCCACGTCGGGCGCAGTCAGCAAAAACTTTATGAGAGTGGATGCGGCGGTTGTGGCAGACAGCCAGAGAAGTCGAGTCAACGAACGAGATGCCGCTGCATGAACCTTTGCGGCTCTGTAAGTAGCCACACAGCGGGACGAGCGCAGACGGCATCAGTTCCACGAAGCGGTTGTAGCTGACGAGGCGCGGGAAAGCCCACGTCATGTGCGCCATCACGTACCCTGTATAGTAGCTCTTGAAATTACGGTAGCCGGACGAGTGAAACAGCACGATGATCGTCATCACTTCGGACAAACACAGTGTCGCCGCTCGGTCACGCTGGCGTATCTCAAGCAGTTGCCGTCGCCAGAGCGGTTCAAAGAGCAAGCAAAAGTCGTCGATGTCGCAGAAAATGGGTAGAATGTTCATGAGAGAACTCCTGATGGCGAACCGGATGTAGTTTTGGTCAACCACATCTTACCGCTTGGAGTTCTCTTTTCAATTTCTTACATCGAACTCACGTTACTTACCGTTTCGCAGTCATCGCTAAGTCAAAGAAGAAGACGGACAAGGCTGATGCTCGTGCCTTAGCACGCTTCCTGAAGCTGGGCTACTTGCCAGAGGTGCCGGTGCCATCGGAGAGAATCAGACGACTGCGACAGTTGCTGGAAGCTAGGGAGACGCTCATCTCGATGCGCACGAAGTTGAAGAACATGGGGCATGCGGCGCTTTCTCGCAACGGCATTGCGCTCTCCCGCTCGGCGTTCGCCTCAGAAGTGAGCCGCACCCGGCTAAGTCTGCGAGACGACCTCCCGTCAACTGACGCATTGATCATGCGAGCCGCTTTGCGACAGATCACGGAACTGAATAAAGAGGTCGAGGGGCTGGAAGCTGAGATCATCCGTCTCGGTAAATCACTGGCGGGAGTTAAACGATTGTTGCAGTTGCATGGGATGAATATGCTGAGTGCCATCAGCCTGATGGCAGAGATCGGCGACATCCACAGGTTCGAGACGAGCAAGCAACTGACGGCTTACGCAGGTCTTGTGACTTGCACCCGGCAGTCATCAGAGACGACCAGACATGGCAAGATCACCAAGCAAGGCAGGAAGCGGCTAAGAACTGTGGCGATCAGAGCAGTGCTGGCGAAGGTCAACGGCACGGACACGCCTTTGATGGAGTTCTACCAAAAGAAGAAGCGGGAGAAAGGCTCAGGCAAGGCGACTTGTGCGGCGGCGCGCAAACTACTCACCATTATCTTCGTGATGCTGAAGAAGGACTTAGATTACTGGTACCTAGAAGACCGCTTGTACAACCGTAAGTTGCGTGCGCTTAATGCCGCCGCGTAGCGCAGCTTGCATGTTGACTTTGCATAGGAACGGCATGCACCCGACCGCCGACACGACCGCTCTCATATACATCAATGGCTTGGGGCGGCGGGTGATGCCGGGCGTTAGGCCAAGGAGATTCATATGACCTCAAACAGGCGGCTCATCTCCGAGCGATTTCCCCGCTCGTCAAAATACCACCCCGAATGGGTCATCGCCAGCGCTAGCGGCGGGGCCAACTCCCTGTGGCTAACCGAGTGGGTGGCAGAGGCGCTGGACCTGCAGCCCGGCATGCGGGTGCTCGACCTCGGCTGTGGGCGGGCGTCATCATCGATCTTCCTCCACCGCGAGTTCGGCGTGCAGGTTTGGGCAACCGACCTATGGTTCAGCGCCACGGAGAACCTCCAGCGAATCCGCGATGCCGGAGTTGAGGACGGCGTGTTCCCAATCCATGCGGACGCCCGGTCGCTGCCGTTCGCCGCGGAGTTCTTCAACGCCATCGTGTGCATTGATTCCTTCATCTACTATGGGACAGACGACCTCTACCTGAACTACCTCGCCAGGTTCGTCAAGCCGGGTGGTGAAGTGGGAATTGCCGGGGCCGGACTGATGCAGGAAATCGAAGGCCCGCTCCCCAGCCATCTTCAGGAATGGTGGACGCAAGATCTGTGGTCCCTGCATTCGGCGGCTTGGTGGCAGCGGCACTGGGAACGGACTGGTATCATGGACGTTGAGCAAGCCGATACCATGCCCGATGGCTGGCAACTATGGCTGGGCTGGCATCAGGCAATAGCTCCTGACAATGAAGTGGAGATCAAGGCACTTGAGATCGATAGTGGCCGATACCTCGGCTACGTTCGCCTCGTGGGGCGCCGGCGGGCTGAAGCGCGGCTGGAAGATCCCGTCACGTCCCTGCCCGCGCAGTACACGAAGAAGCCATTACTCCGCAGCGAGGAACAGTAAGTCTGAGGAATAACATGTGGGCGGCAAGGTTGGCCTAACATGCAGATGAACCGGACGCGCCTCTAGCATGAATTTTATCTTCGGTGGCTACAGCGCGCCGGTTATCTGCATGTTAGGCAACATCTCGCCGGATAAATCTATGTATGGAAGACTTGCAATGAATCAAGAAGAGCAAAACC
>JACCTF010000218.1 GCA_013812565.1 Pyrinomonadaceae bacterium
AGGAGAGGAAATCATAATAGTCGCCGCCCACTTCGCGCGCCGGTTGGCAATAGCCTGACAAGTCCAGCGATTGAGAGAGGGGCGGTTGCGCCGGGAAGAGACGTTGCTGCACTTCGCTTGCGAGCGCGAGTTCGCGACGCATGCGTTCTTCTTCAACCATGCGTTCGACGAGTTTGGAATTTTCGATGATGAACGCCAACTGCGCCGCGACCGACATCAGCATCCGCTTATCTTCGGCGGAGAACGGTTGAGCCGCGCGTCGCGGCCCGAGCGACAGAATGCCGACAAGATCGTCCTTCCGTTTAATCTGCAACAGCAACCTTGTCTTGATTAATTGCAGCGTTTGGCACTCTTGTTTCCGTGCTTCTCTGATGGCGGGAGCGGCGGCGGCAAAAGCGCGCGTCCATGTTTCAATGTCGCGCGGCTCGATGCCAAGCGGCACGCCCAAGTTGCGCAACCGCTTTACAACAAAGGAATTGCGCGCGAGCGTCAAGCTCTCGGCTGAGAGCTGACTTTTGTTGTTGGCAAGTTTAATCCAGATGTCCGCTTCATCCGCTGTCATGTGTGATGAAGAGACGCGGCACACGTAATCACCCCTGCAGTCATCGCGCACAAAGATCGAAACGTCCTCGACGTGAAGCGCCTCCTCGATTTTGCCGACGATCAACTTGTAAAGCTCGTTGATGTTCGTAGCCGCACGTGCCGCCTGCCCGAGGTCGAACAGTACATGCCGCTCGTCATAAGTCTCCGGCGCGAAGCGCCGATCAAGCACCGGCACCACGCATCGCTTGAGAGCAGCGTGCAGCACACCAAGCATCACGAGCGACGCGATAAATAGCGTGATGTCGGCACGGCTTCCGAAGGCATCAACGGACGCCGCCCGACTGCCGCTCAGCAAGAACAGTAACGCGGTGCAAACAAGGATCGCTTCAGAGATGAGCAATGCCCGCGCAGGCGAAAGCCGACGCGCCGCCCGGCGTGTGCCCCGGACAAGCGCGCTCCATTTCCTCAGCATGATGCGTTGTAGTCGTTTCATCACACGGTCAGTGGCTAAGGATCAGGGGGCAGTGAAAAACCGTGACTTCTTCTGACCGACGCCAGCCCCCGCCCCCCTAGCCACTGTTTTACTCGTACCTGAGTGCGATCATAGGATCGACTTTCGCCGCACGCCGGGCCGGGATGAAGCAGGCCACCAGCGCCACCACCGTCAACAAGACCACAATCACGCCGTAGGTCAGCGCATCGAAAACCTTCACGCCGTACAACATCTGTGACAGGTTCATCAGGCTTTCTAAGTATTTCGTCAGCACATACGCGCCCGCCAGCCCCACCACGACGCCGAGCAAGACGAGCGCCATCCCCTGCTGCATGATCATCCGCAGCACGTCTGTAGTTTGTGCGCCGAGTGCCATGCGGATGCCGATCTCGTGCGTGCGTTGCGAGACCGTATATGCCATCACTCCGAACAAGCCAATCGCGGCGAGCAGTAGTGCGAGCAATCCGAACAACGTCATCAGCCTGGCAAAGAGCCGTTCCATCGCCAGTGTCTGGTCGGCTTGTTCGATTTGCGTCTTGATGTTTGTTGAGCGGCAGGTTAGCGTCCGCCTCTTTCACGGCCTGGCGGACGGCAGCAATGACAGCAGTCGGATCACCTGCGGTGCGCACTTCGTAGGTCGCCCCCCGACTCATCCCGGGCAACTCCTGCCGCCAGGACAGATAAGCCGTCGGCGGAATCTCGTCGCGCTGACGAGTGTATTTGGCATCATGGGCGACGCCAATGATCGCGACCTCGTCGGGTTTCTTGGAATCGAAGGTGAAGCGTTTACCGACCGGGTTTTCGTTGGGGAAATATTTCTGCGCGAACGTTTGATTGACAACGGCGACTCTGGGCGCGCGCGCATCATCCTGAGCTTTCAGGCTGCGTCCCGCAAGGAGCGGAATCTCCATCGCCTCCAGAAAGTTTTCGCGCACTTGATTGATGTAGCTCGGGCCGCTCGGCTTGATCTGGCCTTCTGCGTCGGGTGCGGCGGCCAAGGCGTTGCGCAGAAAGACGGCACGCGAACTCAACCCCCCGGAGAGCAAAGTCATGCTCGAGAAGGTGACCGCCCGCACGCTGGGCACTACTTCGAGCCGCTCAGCTATTTGTTGATAAAGTTGCTCCAGCTTATCTTCCTTGTAACCGATCATTCCCGGCTGAACACCGAAGAGCAAGAGGTTCCGTGTATTGAAGCCCGGCTCGACGCGTTGCAGGTTGACGAGCGTGCGCACGAACAGCCCCGCCCCAACCAACAGCAATAACGACAGCGCGACTTGCAAAACGACCAAGCCACGACTGAGCAACGAACGCGAAGCAGCACTTGAACTGCGCCCGCTGTCTTTGAGCGTCGGCGTCAAATCTACTTTCGTTGACCGCCACGCGGGAGCCAGACCAAAGATAATTCCCGTCAACAACGACAGCCCCATCGTGAACCCAAGCACGCGCGGGTCAAGCTTTGGTTCGAGTGCGCTCATCCCGCTCCCGCCCCAATCGCTGACCGCCAACAGTCCATCCCTAATCCAAAGCGCAAACAGGATGCCGAGCAGACCGCCCAAGACTGAGAGCAGCACGCTTTCGGTCAACAACTGCCGGATCAGTCGGAAGCGGCTCGCGCCCAGAGCCAAACGCAAAGCAATCTCTTTTTGCCTGGATGCTGCGCGTGATAACAACAGATTCGCCACGTTCGCACACGCCACAGCCAGCACCAGGCCGACCACGCCCAGCAATAGATAGAGCGACGGCGCGTAACGCTGCCGCGAACTCATCTCGCCTTGTCCACCGGGATCGAGCGATAGTCGCGGATAATCTTTCGGGTCTAAATTGTTGATCGTGTTTCCACCGGTCGCCTGCGCCCGCCCCTGCCGCGCAGCGCGATGCTCGACAACGGATTGATGGAAAGCATGTTCCAACTGCGCGCGCGCCTGTTCCGCTGACGCCCCTGGTTTCAATCGTCCCATCAGCCGCAACCACCACACACCCGCGCCATACATCAACGAACGTTCGCGTTCGACTGACAACTGCGGCTCCCAGGCAATCGGGATCGTCACGTCCTGTGTCGAACCGACATCCATCGTGCCTTCGAAGCCGGGCGGCGTGACGCCGATGACCGTGAACGCAACGTTGTTCAGATTGATCTGCTTGCCGATGACTGCCTCATTGCCGCCGAAGCGCCGCTGCCAGTAACGATAGCTGAGCACGGCGACGGAGCTGGCCGTTGCCTTGTCATCATCGTCCATGATCGTGCGCCCGATCATCGCTTGCACGCCCAACCCGGCGTAGTAATTGCCTGACACCTCCTGCCCGCTGGCAAAATCGGCCTGCCCATCGGCATTCACGTTCAGGTTCACATTCCCAAAGGCAAAAATATCTGAGAGCGCACCCGGTTGTTCGCGCATGCGCTGGAAGCTCTGATACGGGAACGAAGTCCTGATTTGCTGCCCCGTCGCCTGATCTTTGTCGGAATTGCCGGTGTAACTGCCGGGACTGAATTCGCGCACGGCCAGCGATTTGAATAACACCAGCCGCTCCGGTTCTTTGACCGGCAACATCTTCAGCAACATCGCATCGACGACGCTAAAGAGCGCCGTGTTCGCGCCGATGCCAAGCGCCAGCGACAGCACGGCAATGGCCGTCAGCCCTTTCTGCTTCAACAACATTCGCGCGCCGTAGCGCAGGTCTTGCCGGAGTGTCTGCATAACCGCTCCTTGAGTGTGTGGATTGGAGAAGAACTGTCTTCCCATGAAACGCTCTTATATGATCAAGCTGTGACTCATCGCTGCAAGCTTGAGACCACATCGTGTGGCGCGGCAAAGTCTCAAGTTTGACTCCGAGAACTTCAAAGTTAAGTGAGGTTTGGTATGCCAGTAACAGACCCGGTTTTCAATACTGGGATTCACCGTTCCCAAAATCGAACCGCCATCTGCCACGGATATAAGTTCATTCCGTCTTCGGATAGAATCTGACGAGTTCGCTCGTCAAGTATTACCAGAAAGCCGGAGCAGCGTTATGAACCACACGACACTTGAACAAGTTATCGAAGCTGCCGGACAGCTTCCGCCTGAAGACCAGCGCCGCTTGCAGGAGTGGCTGCAACAGCAGCAACTCGAAGCCGCCGCGAACCACCGTCGGCGGGAAGCAATGGATCAACAAATGGAAAAGTATCAGAGAGCCATGAGGTGGATAGCCGAACACAGCGCCGAATATCTGGGAGAGTGGGTTGTGCTGGATGGGGATTGTCTCATCAGTCACGGCGCGGACGGGCGACAGGTTTATGATGAAGCCAAAGCCGCTGGCATCGAAACCCCCTTCCTCAAACACATTGTCGAAGAACAAGAGCCTTTTTACGCAGGGTGGCAATAATGCTCTATAAGCTTAGCTTCACGACCTCTCACCGCTACGAGACAAATCAACCAGGGATAAACGTTCCCCTCATACTTCAGTCCGGTTCCACGACAGTCGAGCTTGATGCCAAAATAGATACCGGATCGAGCTACTGCATCTTTGAGCGCCTCTACGGTGACAGACTCGGACTTGATATTGAGAGCGGCACTCCTCAACGGATCAGCACCGTCACCGGAAGCTTCCTCACTTACGCCCATGAAGTCACACTCTCGGTGCTCGGCATCGAGGGCACGGCAGTTGTTTACTTTGCCCACGACGAAAATTTCACCCGCAACGTGCTCGGACGACAAGGCTGGCTGGAGCGCGTCCGCCTGGGGCTGATCGACTACGACAGCCGACTGTATCTTAGCGACTACAATGATGCGGCTTGATGCAGAAGCGGGCAGCGGATAACTTATTGCTCACTCTGCCCCCTGGCTTGACTCCATCGCCTTCCGTCTACTCATACCTGAGCGCTACCATCGGATCGACCTTCGTTGCCCTTCGCGCCGGGATGTAGTTAGCGATCAGCGCCACCGCTGCCAATAACAACGGGATCAGCACGAAGGTCATCGGATCAGTGGCGCTCACGCCGTAGAGCAGACTCGCCATCACGCGCGTTAAAGCAAATGCCGCTATTAAACCGACGGCAAGACCGATTGAGATCAGTAACATTCCTTGCCGGATGACAAGGAGGAGCACATCGCCTTTTTGCGCGCCTAAAGCTATACGGATGCCGATCTCATGCGTGCGTTGCGCGACCGTGTAATTGACGACGCCGAAGATGCCCAGCGATGCGAGCGCGGCGGCGAGAAACGCCAGTAGCGCGAGCAGCAGCGTGTTGAAGCGTGGTCGTGCCAGCGAGCGCTCCACAAGTTGCTCTATCGTCGCGATGCCTGTGATTGCTTGATACTGATCGAGTGCGGCGACTTCACGGCGAACCACGGAAACAAATGCCGCGGGGTCGGTTGCGGTGCGAATCGTCAAGTACCGGACGGGGATGTTGGTTTGTCTGTATGGCACATACACGTCGAGCCGTATGTCATCGAGTTGGCGATACCTGGCATCACCGACGACGCCGATAACCGTTCGCCAGGCTGCTTCCCGATCTGTCGGGTCTAACTTTATTCGTTGACCAAGCGGGTCCATCCCGGGCGCGAAAGTGCGGCGCGCCATGGTGTCGCTGATAATCGCGACCTGTGGCGTCTGCTCATTATCTTGCTCGGTGAAATCGCGTCCGCGCACCACGGGAATGTTCATCGCGCGGAAATAGTGCGGCGTAATCACTTCGTAGTTGGGCACTTCGTTTCTTCGGGCTTCATCAGGTGTTTGCGATTCGGTCGCATACGGCATGTCCCATCCGACGCTTCCCTCTAACGGACGTATCAGAATCGCCGCGGCGGCAACCACGCCGGGTTGCGCTTCAAGCCGCTCCAATAAACCGGCGTAAAAGTCTCGACGATTCTGTGCGTCCCCATACTTCCTTCCCTGCAGAGATAGTTGCGCTGTCAACACGTTACGCTGATCAAAGCCCAGTGGAACCTGCCGCAGATTGATGAAACTCTGGAGGATCAACCCCGCGCCGATCAGCAGCACCACCGTAATCGCTATCTCAGCAACTACAAGCGAGTTGCGCAGACGCCTGCCGCTTACCGCGCTGCTCGCTTTTGCGCCCCCCTCTTTCAGAGTTTCGTTAAGGTTAACCCGGGATGCGATAAGCGCCGGGACGCCACCAAAAATTACCGCCGTCAGCAGCGTGATGAAAAAGGTGAAGATGAAGACCGAGGCGTTGAGTTGAACTTCACTGATGCGCGGAATATCAACCGGCGCGACATAGACAAGCAGATCAATCAACCAGTAAGCCAGCAGAATTCCGACCGCACCTCCGACCGACGCAAGCACTGCGCTCTCGGTGAGAAACTGCTGTACCAATCGCCCGCGACTCGCTCCGAGGGCGGCGCGCACGGCCGTCTCCCGGCGTCGCACGGTCGCCCGCGTTAGCAATAGATTGGCGATGTTGGCGCACGCTATAGCCAGCAACAACCCGGAAGAAGCGAACAGCAGGTAGAGTCCCGGTCGGGCGTTGCCGAAGATGTGTTGAGCAAGCGGTGTGATTACGGAGCGCTGTCCGGTGGCTTTTGTCTCCGGGTGCTGCGCGGCGACACGTTCGATGATTGTATTGATTTCCGCTTCTGCCTGTTCCAATGTCGCGCCCGGCTTCAAACGTCCGACGGCTTGCAAGAAGATTGCTCCGCGATTCTCGATTGTTCTCTGATTCATGGTTGCTGTCAGCGGCGTCCACACATCGACTCCCTTTGGAAAGTCAAACTCCGACGGCATCACACCAACGACCAAATAGTTATCACCACTGAGTGTAATTGTTTGACCAATCAAACCTGGGTCGCCGTCGAAACGGTTCTGCCAAAAGCGATGATTGAGCACCACGGCGCGCCCGGCACCGGGACGATCTTCTTCGGCAATGAAAGTACGCCCCAACGCAGCACGCGCCCCCAGCGTTGAAAAGAAATCGGCAGATACCCTGGCGCTCTCGATCTGTACCGGCTCGTCGCGTCCAGTTAACGTATAGGCGTAACCGTAAACAGTCGTCGGCATCGCCGCGATACTTTCAAACAACTGAGTCTGACTTCGCCAATCGTTGAACTCTGCGACGGACAACTCCACAAACGGATTGCTCGCCGTCGGGTCACTCTTCCACGCCACCATCAAACGCTCCTGCTCCGCAAATGGCAACGGACGCAACAGCACCGCATTGACGACACTAAAGATCGCCGTGTTTGCGCCGATTCCCAAAGCCAGCGTGAGCACCGCAACGGCTGTAAAGCCAGGGCGCTTCAACAGCATTCGCACCGCATAACGTATGTCTTGCCAGAGTGTCCGCATATATCTCCTTCGCGTTGATTAATCCTTCTTCCTTGTCGACAATGACTTGATTGCGGCTCGTCAGCACAGTGGTTACAATCACAATCGCTGATCCTCAAGCATCAAGTGAAAACTTATGAGCACCCAAATTCTAAATTTGCATGCAATCGTTGAGAGTCTTCCCGCCGGTAGCCTTGTCGTCCTGCCGAACATCGGTTGGGACGAATATGAAGAATTGCTCGAACAGATCGGCGAAAGCAGAGGCTTGCGCACCAGCTACAGCGACGGGACGCTACAAATCATGGTCGTTTCATCCGAACACGAGAAGTATGCATGGTTCATCGGGAGCCTTGTTGGCGCTATTCGACTTCGGCTGCGCATGAACATCCTTTTCTTCGGCGCGCCCACGATGCGAAAGCAGAAGCGGCGCAAGGGGCTTGAACCCGACGCCTGTTTCTACGTGCAGAGCGCGGGGCTTATCGGCAACCGCATGCAACTCGATTTTGGTGTTGACCCGCCGCCCGACATTGCTGTTGAGATTGACATACATCACGGCTCGATCTCCAAGTTTCCGATTTATGCAGCGCTCGGCGTCCCCGAAATCTGGCACTTCGATGGACAGCAACTGACCATTCATCATCTCGCACAAGAATCTTACGTCGTCACCGAAACGA
>JACCTF010000559.1 GCA_013812565.1 Pyrinomonadaceae bacterium
ATGAAACACGGGCGGACGAGCCCCTCCTAAATGACCGAATCAGGTTCTCGTTGGTGAGGTTTCCGAGGAATCTGGACTGTAAGTATTGACCGGGCGGGGCAGACTCGTTTCAGCTCGAAGCGGAAGCAGCGTTTGACTCGCCGCTTCCTTCGTCGCTTCTTGTTTCGCCGCTTGATTTTGGTTCCTGCGGTCCGCGAAAGACGGGCATTGATGGTTGGATGCCGGCCTTTTCAAATGCGCGCTTGATAGCTTGGGCGACTTCGTTGCGGATCATCGTTGGATTTATACGGCGTGGATCGTACCAGAAGCGTCCTTCGAGTCGCGGAGTATGATCGTTCGTTTCTTTGATCGAGATAGCGGGTTCGATGCGCCCGCTAATTGATGTGAGTTCGTTCATAGCGCGCGCCAGCAACTGGCGCGCTTCGAGTAAATTTACGGTCGCCGCAAAATTTACTTCAACGGAGTCGCGCACGAGTTGCGCCGTGGAGTTATTAACGACGACTTCGGTAATCAGCTTTGTGTTCGGGATAATGATCAAGCGTCCGTCGTCAGCTTGCAGCACCGTGTCGCGCATCCGGATGGTGATGATTGTGCCCTCGAAACCCGAGGTCGCGATTTGATCGCCGATATTAAACGGGCGATAAATCAGGAGCATAATGCCTGACAACAGATTCGACAGCACATCTTTGAGAGCAAAGCCGAGCGCGAACCCTGTCAAACCGAGACCGGTAACTAAAGGAAGAATGTTGAGTCCCGCCATTCCCAGCGCAGTGATTGAACCGAAGGCCAGCACACCATAGTAATAGACGCGAGAGAGAAGCAGCACTGCACCCGCGTCGGCGTGCACTCGCGGCGCAGTCAGCGCGATGATCCTCGCGCCCGTTCTGGCGATAAGGTAAAAGACGGTAAAGACCAGTGCGCCCTTGAGCAGACCGGGCAGGGCGGTGAGCATCTCTCTATGTAAATCCCTAAATACATCGCTGATTGTTTGCGGCGTCGCATTTTGCGCCGGAGAAGAAGAAGAAGCAGTCTGTAGCCACAAGGATAGAAGCGCGATCAGCATCATCTTCAGCCTGCTGGTTTGTTCGTCGGATTAATCTTATTCGCTCTGCCCGCGAAAGCGTTCACCGTCGCTCCCCGTCCACGGCACCCCGCGCATGTGATAGCCGCCTTCTTCCCAATAACCCGGCTCATCATGTTCGAGAAAGCGGATGCCTTTGATCCACTTGGCCGACTTCCAAGCGTAAAGCTGCGGAACTATCAGACGTACGGGGCCACCGTGTTCAGGCGGAATGGGCGCGCCGTCATGCGCCCACGCGAACAACGCATCCTCGGCGAGAAAGTATTCGAGCGGGATGTTTGTGCTCCACCCGTAGTCATACCCAAATACGAGCACAAACCTTGCTTCCGGCTTGATGCCGACCTGCTCTGCGATTTCGCGCGTCGGCACTCCGCTCCACACATTATCGAGTCTGGACCATCGCGTGACGCAGTGGAAATCAGCGTAAACTTTTACGGACGGCAGTTGCATGAATTCATCGAGCATCCACTTGCGCGATTCTTTAACGAGGCCATCAACTTCAAAAGTCCATGTTGCCGGGTCTATCTCCGGCGTGCCGTGCGCGTCCAAGACCGGCCACTTACGCGTGCGCGTTTGTCCGGGCGGAAGTCGATTCGGGCGCTGCGTATCCGGGCTGATAATAATTTCAGCTTCGTCAACCTCCTCAACTCGGCGCGGCTCACTTCGCTGGTACTTCGGATCTTTCAAAATGCCGTTTAGAAAACTCATAACACCCGTATTTACCCGCGCCGAGCGAGCAGCACGCAATCTACCACACAACGATGAAAGGGATGCTATCGAGGCATCGGGTTGAATGACAGACTGTGTGATAACCGATGATTTTGAAAATGAAGGAGTCTTTTAACCCTGTGCCTCATCTGAAAAACGCGTTACAAGGCATATCTGGAGTATAAATTTTTGACGATTTTCAACTACAGGAGTTTTCACACCCTGATGAGTTGTTGGGCGGCGTCCCTAAGGATTTGTCTTACCGCGAGTGTCCCCTGCATTGAGGGTCTTACGTCCGCTTATAATACTGGGATGGATGCGGTAGATGGCTACCACATTGGCGCGCCCCCAGACATCAATCCACATCTTATTAATGGCGGGTGTGAGTGTAGGATTTTGCTCTGTAATGAATTGCATGGCGTGTTCTGTATCTTCGGACTTAGTGATATGTTCTGCCTGACCCGTTACGATGACACTCCGCCAGTTTGCTGGATTGTGAACCTCCTCAACCTGCAAGCATACTTCAGGGTTAGCTGCAATATAGTCGGTTTTCATACCCTCTGTGGTAAAGATGTATAAATCCGGGTCTGCGTAAGCATAATGTACCGGTACAACATATGGCCGGCCCTCGCGCGCGCAGCCAAGATGCCCATATCCTACTTTTTGTAAGAGGTCTTGCATTTCTTTTACTGCCATTTCTTCAATTTCTATCATAGGATTCTCCTTGCAATCGTGTGTTTACTGCTGCCATTCTAAAACGAACACGCGATACTATGATTATGTTGTAATAGCCCTTAAATCTCAAGTTTAGCCGCCTAACACCTCGCTAGGAGTGACGAGTGACAAGAGACATCCTGCTTCTTTCTTGTCACTTGTCACTCTTTTTCGACCGCTCGACGAGCGAACGCAACTCCGGCGGCATCCACTTGCCGATGCCCTTCGTCAGCGGATCGCGAATACCGACTGTGCGGTCGTGCCATTCGTCATGGGTTATACGCCCGCGCTCGCGTTCATGATTCTCTGTTTGTTCAAGACTGAGCACAACGCCGTTGGCAATCTCGTTCCAGTTCTGCTGCTGTATGCCGCGTAGTATAAGCGACAATCCGGCGGACCAATCTTCCTCGGGTGCGCGGCTGTCCTGTTCAGGGATCGTTAAATTGTACACGGGTGGAAAAGGCGCGTTTTTGTACTCTGCAGCCAGGATTGTCTTCAATTCTTTGTAAGACATCTGCGGGTTCTCGCGCCGCAAGATTTGCGCGCGGCGAAAGATGTCAGCGACGGTTGATTGCTCTGAAGCCATGAATAGGAAATGCCTTTCTTCTATTGATGAACACTGAAAATAACTTACACGTCTCCAAGGTGAAGCACAACCCAAGATCAAACCACGAGAGACTGGAACAAGCGGCGCAGTCTCTTTGCAAAGCCGCCGTGCACGTCCGCCAGAACAACCCGCGCCGTGTTGTAGCCGGAGGCCGCGAACACGCCGCCGCCCGGATGCGTCGATGCGCCGGTCAAGTAAAGATTCTTAATCGGCGTGCGGTACTGCGCGAGTTCCGGCAACGGGCGGAACATAAACATCTGATCAAAGTCCATCTCGACGTGCATGACGTTTCCGCGCAAGAGACCAAGCCGCCTTTCTAAATCAAGCGGCGTTTGAATGAAGCGGTTCAGCACTGCGCCGCGCACGTTGGGCGCATACCTTGTCACAACATCAATGAGCTTGTCCGCTTCGCGTTCGGCGAGCGCGTCCCACGAACCATTCTCTGCGAGTTCATACGGGTAGTATTGTCCCCAAATAAAGAGCGTATGACGTCCGGGCGGCGCAAGACTCGAATCGACCGCCGAGAAAGTCATGGCGAGCGCTGCCGGGTGTTCACTCGGTCGCCCACGCAGGTAATCAGCATACGCCCGATCCAGATACTCAAGCGACGGACACAGCAGTTGTAATCCTTGATGACACGCTGCGGCTTGCCCGCCGGAAGGCGCTGCGGTGTAGTCAGGCAGTTCCGACATCGCGCACCGCACAATCATTCCGAAGCCGTTGCCGATACGAATCTGCTTTACCCTCTTCGCCAACCCGTCGGGCAAATCCTCCGACCCTATCAGTTTAAGAAAAGTAGTATGAACATGCGCGTTTGAGACGATGCGCCGTGCTTCGATTCGTTCTCCATCTTTCAACTGAACACCCGTCGCACGCCCTCCGGCGACTTCGATTCGTTCCACCTCCGCAGAGAGGCGCACCTCTCCGCCGTGATGTTCGAGGCAGCGCGCCAAGGCTTGTGTGAGCGCGCCTGATCCGCCGCGCGGCCGCCGCACGCCGCTGCGGTGAATCATCGAGTGCCAACCGAGAAAGTCTCCGGTCGCCGCAGCCGAGGGCGGTGGACCGGACTGCGCCGCGAGCCACACGAGCGCCGCACGCAATCCTGCGTGCTCAAATGTTTCGCAGGCGAGCGCTCCGTAACTCGTAAAGAGTTTGCGCGTCATCTCAACGGGTGTAGTGTGATTGCCCGTGCGCCGAAAGATCATGTGGCGGCCCAGGTTGATCATCGTCGGCGGCTTCAGGAAAGCTTCAAACACGCCTTCGTTCAAAGCTCCCCACTCGCTGACAAAGCGCCGGTAAGCGTCGGCATCTCGTGGGCTTACTCGCGCGATTGATTGGCACGTGCGGTCAACATCGCGCCAGAAGTAGATCGCTTCGCCCTCGATAGTCGGCGCAAACGCGAACGGATCACAGTCAATGTACTCAAGGCCGAAGCGTTCAAGCTCAAGTTCCCTGACGATTGGCGTGAGGTGGATCATGATGTGAGCCGAGGAGCCGACATCAATTTTATAGCCTGGAATTAAATCTTCTTCGGTACATACCGCGCCACCGACGATATGGCGACGCTCCAGCACGACAACGCTGAGGCCCGCCTTCGCCAGATAACACGCGCACACGAGTCCATTGTGTCCGCCGCCAACCACCGCGACGTCAAACGAGTCAGCACTATTCATTCGATGTTCAGCCTTGCATGAACGCGTCCTTCGCCGTCATCAT
>JACCTF010000567.1 GCA_013812565.1 Pyrinomonadaceae bacterium
AAGATAACGGTCGGATCAGGAAGGCCGTAGAGATACTCGACATACGCTTGCTGCTCGACAGAGATCAGCGAAACTTCAGAGACCGAACGCAGGAAGATCAGCAAGCTTGACGATAAGCTATGCGAGAACAGGTCATGAAGCATGTAGAGCGAGCGAACCTGTTCTTTGGAGACACGGTCAGGGCGACGAAAGTTGTATGGTACAACCCGCTGGCGTCTGTCAGTGCCAGCGCCGGACGAGTCTGTTGATTTCAACAACGCCGACATCTCTTCATTTGTTACCAGATCACTCTGCATAAACTAGAATTCCTTGGAGTGGCAGGTGCTTTAACTGATATTCAGTGAAATTATTTTAGAGGTTTAGAGTTCACGCTTAAGCTTGCTTTCAAGATCGGCAGCCTAAAGGCTGAATTCTGAACATCCATCAGATGCACGCTGACAAACCGCTAGGCTAATGCTTCGCTAAGCTGCGAGGCGGGAAGTGCGGCACGCAGACGAAGCACGGCCTGCGTATGAATCTGCGAAACACGCGACTCTGTTACTTCAAGCAGTTGGCCGATCTCCTTCATCGTAAGTTCTTCCACATAATAAAGAGCGATGATCTGACGGTCGCGTTCGGGCAGCTGATCAATCGCGGTGGTCAATCGGTCGCACACCTCTGCGCGTTCATAGAGCGCCAGGGGACTGTGCCCGACATCATCCGGGAGCTGTCGGAGGCTCTGGCTCAGTTCGTTCTCGTTATCCAAGTCAAGACCCATGACCGTCAGGCCATTCAACTTACTAAGCAAGGCATGAAATTCCGGTAGAGAAACTCCAAGCCCCTCGGCAATCTCTTCTTCTTTGGCCGCGCGTCCGCATTCCTGCTCAATCTGTTGGCAGATAACTTCAACGGCGCGCGCCTGTGCGCGTACCGAGCGCGGCGCCCAATCCAGATCACGCAGACTATCGAGCATGGCACCGCGCACGCGCAGTTCCGAGTAAGTCTTAAACATCACTCCTCGCGACGGATCGTAGCGATCGACGGCATCGAGCAGACCCAGCAGTCCGGCTCCGATCAAGTCATCTTTATCAACCGATGGCGGAAGCTTTGCCGCTAAGCGCTCAGCGATGAATCGAACTTGTGGAAGATGTGTTTCGATAAGCGCCCTCCGCTTTTCGTTAGCGATAGTTGAAGGGCAACTAGAAGCTTCGCGATTAGCTGTCATGCGGCGAGCAGAAGTAGAAGTAGTAATCATCCTCAATAATCCAGGTTGCATCGGTAAAGGCTCCCCACACCTATGGTCACTTCAAATAATTAGGAGGTGGCTCAGTGATAGGTGAAAGGTTTCAGGAATGTGAGGACAGCTTAAACATCTGCCTCAGTCAGCAAGCGCCAGAATGGAGTGCTCGATCCACTAGCCGGAGGCCCGACGCGGCAGGCGGTATGAAGATGCTTGGCAATTAATCGAAAGGCGCGGGCGGAGGGTGAGTCGGGTGCGTACTCGACAACGGGCCTTTGTTCGCGCACGGCTTCGGCTAGTTCGGCATCGCGCGGAACAGTGCCGAGATGATAGATCTCATGATTGAGGAAACGGGAGACGGCGCTGCGCAACTGGCTAAAGATATGATCGGCGTCACCGATTCCGACGACATCATTGACAACAATAGAGATCGGCTTTGACGGCGAATGATTATGCAGCACTTTGATCGTCGCATAAGCGTCGACAACCGCGGTTGGATCGGGAGTGGTGACGATTACAACCTCGGCTGCTGCTCTCAATACGTCCATCACGTTGTGGCCGATGCCGGCAGCCGTATCAATAATCAGAAAATCAGAATCATTCTCCATCGCACAAAGTTCGGCGATCAATCGGGTGTGCTGATTGTGCGAAAGGTTGGCGAGTTCCTCGAATCCGCTTCCGCCGGGAATCAAGCGCACGCCGCTGCCGACCCGCACCACTACTTCATCAAGTGTGCGCAGACCTGCGAGAACATGACCGAGATGATACTGTGGGTGGAGACCGAGCAGAACATCGGCGTTGGCAAGCGCTAAATCACCATCAAGCAGCGAGACACGGCGACCGAGTGCCGCTAGTTCGAGGGAGACGTTAACCGCGAAATTTGATTTACCGACTCCGCCCTTTCCGCTTGTCACCGCAATGGTGCGCGCATGAGAGGCTTTGTGGGATTTCCCAGCGCCGGACGATTCGACGCGGCTGCTGGCAACGGCAAATGATTTCGAATTGGGTGGGGAAAGTATAGCCATGCGTTGAAGGGTTTCGACTTGGTGGGTCATTTTGAAAAGTGCCTTTTAAGCGACAGTGGCAGCGACATTCGGCGCGCGCAGGACACGAGC
>JACCTF010000588.1 GCA_013812565.1 Pyrinomonadaceae bacterium
CCGCAGGATACAGGGGATGCACAGAGAGTTGAACAGGTCTTGAACTTTGTGCCCCTTTGTGGTGAAGAACAACATTCCTTACATTCAACTGAGAAGTCCTTTAAGGCTTCACTATTCTTCAATCACAAATCGGCAATCGAAAATATCTTTTATTTCCGGCTCGCTTCCAACCCCGAACCGTTCCGGTTAAATTCCGGCTGCACGTTGACGACGCCGTACTGTCGGTCTTCCACTTCCGTGTGCGCTGCCATCATCCAAATGAAGTTGATCGGATGGCCTGGTATCGCAACGTTCGGATGATAACCGGCAGGCATCAGTACACAATCGCCTTCGCGCACAATGGAGACGAACTCGGGTTCTTCTGTGTCCGTGTAGACGAACTGCACGCCGAAGGACGGAGCGGGCATGTCGTAGTAAACATAAAGTTCTTCGAGCATTTGGGCGTGTTCGTGCGGCGGCCACGAAGTCCAGTTGCCCGGCTCCGAGCGCGTCACGCCGACGAGGATTCTCCCGGCTTGAACGTTCTTACCGAGCAGGATATTGACTGTCCGCTTGTTTGATTGATCGCCGGTTGTAAAGCGCAGCGAACTGTTCTTCTCCACCTCCGCGTAACGCACCACTTGTAAGGGGTATGTGCCTTCGACCTCCGCTGAACATTCGGCGAAATCAACAAATGCGTCGGTTGCAACTTTCACCCGACGCCCGCGTGGAATGTAGACCGCATCGTAACGCGCGAGGCGGTGCTGCTCGCCATCGATAGTGATTGTGCCGGCACCGGCAATGCAGACGAGTCCGGTTTCACACGCGCCGGTTTCAAATCCTGCTGAATGAGTTTCACCATCCAAGATAATTCGCCCGTAAGCGAGATGCTTCATCGAGCTGTTCTCCGGCGTCACCGCCACCTCGCGCCCGCGATGTTTATTCGTCCCGCGAAAGATCATCTGGTCGGCGGCGATCTTCATTTGCATGCTCATGGCTTTGCTCCTCTCGTTGTTTCAGTTGATGATTTACCGCATCGAGTCCTTAGTTCTATAGCGCTAACACATCCGGGAGCAAATACTCGCGTCCCGCCACTTCAACTGACACTTGCGGCCACGCGGGCGACGTTGTAACAACTTGGATTTCATCGTCGAACGTAAGGCACGTCTCCTCTACCTTTGTGCCGGTGATCGAAGGGTTCCATGCGAATGCTTGACCCGCTTGCACAGTCTCTGCGCACTGTGGATGCGCCGTCCATTCTCGCGTTCGGTATCCGATTGCGCCGCCCTGATGATGAAGGTGTTCTTCACCGTGAAAACCCATCTCACTGTATGCACACGCGGCTCGCTCGTATAATTCGCGCCCCGTCGTGCCCGGTCGAGTGACGTGGAAGAGCTGTGCGTTCACATATGCCGTCGCACGCGTACGACGTTGCAACTCATCCGGCACCGATCCGGCGCAAACTATGCGCGTGAGCGAGACGATGAGGCCGCCACGCCGGGCGCAGACGGCAACCATCATCGTTCGCTCCCAGCGCTTCTCAGTTGGCACCGGATGACGAAAACTTTGTAGTCGATCATCTGCCGCAACGAGCGCAACGACGGCGTACATACCGCGACCGGCGAGCGCATCAACAGCCAACCGCGCAATTTCCCGCTCGCTCGCGCCCGGTTTGAGTTGGCGTGCCATTTGACCTATGGCTTCTCCGGCATCGCGCCCCAATTTGCGGTAACGCTCAATCTCCGCACTCGTAAGCTGATACCTGGCACGGGCCAGTACGCTCTCCACGACTCGCGTCCCATCAATGTACAAGTCGGAGCCGAGCGCAACACCATCATCAATTAAACTGGAAGCGCGCTTGACAACCAAAGACCCGTTCGCCTTCTCTTCTTCCCAACTGAATTCAACCGGTTCGTAGTCAAGCCCAGTCAATTCTTCAGCAAGCAGACGCGGCATCTCAATTTTGTTGGCGAGCACAAATCTCCGCCCGTCGCGTCGCACAAAGAGCGCACCCGCCCCGCCTTCACGACTGAGGTCAATGCCGTTCGTTCTGCCCCCCGTTAGCCACGCGAAATTATGTTGTGCGCCGATGAGCACACCGCCGAGATTCTGCGCGGCGAGCACGCGAACTACGCGCTCGATCTTCTCCCCGACCTCGCTGTTTCTGTTCATCGCATTGTGTGAACTTGAGCGATAAAGCGTTGGTACTGAGCTTCCACTTTGGCAGGTTCGGTTGCGCCTGAAAAGATCAGAATGCGGTGCCGGAAGGTTTTTGACTCGCCCGGTTTAAGCGCCAGGTTTAATTCATCCTTGCCGTTGCTCAGAGCTTTCTGGCCCAGGGGGTTGGCGGCAAACAATCCATAACCGCGTGCGTGCCAGTATGTCGGGTAACCGGGGTTGTCCGGATGATCAAGCATCGCCAGCACAACCGGTTCACCTTCAACC
>JACCTF010000599.1 GCA_013812565.1 Pyrinomonadaceae bacterium
GGCGTTGCCATCGACCCAGCAGGCGTGATTTACATAACTGATGCAGGCGGCGCGGCCCTGCGCGTGTGTCGGTTCAATAATTCACCAGATTCAACGGTGGGCGGGACGGTGACGACACTGGCGGGCGGAAGTAGCGCAGGTCTGGTTGATGGATCGCTTGAGCGTGCGTTGCTCAATCGACCGGCAGGCGTTGCCGTGGCGCGCGATGGGATGATCGTTGTGGCTGACACCGGCAACAAACTTGTCCGCGCCGTGGTTGGCGAAAATCGTCAACAAGGCGCGCCGCTGACGAGCGAAGCGATAACCATGTTGCGTTCAACTGCTGAGCAGATGCGCCGCGCAGGCGAACCCCGTTGGCCCTACGATCCGCCGGTTAGACCGCGCGAAATCGCCGCGACATTTGGTGAGATACGCGGCTTGCTGAGCAGCGATCCGGCTGAAAGTATGGGGCCGTGGTTTCATAACGGACTTGACGTCCCCGGCGGATACGGCGAAACGGTGCGGCTCCTGCGCGCTGAACGGATTTTGCGTCCGCTATCTGTCACCAGTGTCGATACGGCGCGCGAACGCATACGCTTTCCCCTGCTCGGCTACGCTCATCTACGCGTCGGCCGCCATGCTGATGACCGAGAGTTTAGTGACGAAAGATTTATCATCGGGCGTGATGCCGCGGGGCGCGTCGCGCGTGTGCGTGTGCGACGCGGCGCACGCTTTGCCGCTGGTGATGCCATCGGCACACTCAATAATCAGAACCACGTACATCTCATCGCTGGGCCTGCGGGCGCGGAGATGAACGCACTTGCGGCGCTTGAGCTGCCGAATGTCAAAGACACGGTTGCGCCGACGATTGAACTCAACGGCGTGCGATTGTTTGATCGTGAATGGAAAGAGTTTCAGTCAATTGCTTCGACCGTGACAGCCGTTGCGGAGCGCGGGCCGAAGACCGGACCTGTCGCAGTGCAGAGCGATGTGCGTATTGTCGTTCAAGCTTATGACCAGATGGACGGCAATGCCATCAGGCGGCGGCTCGGTCTCTATCGTTTGGGTTATCAAATATTGAATTTGGATGGAACGCCTGTACCTCAATTTGCTGAGCCGCTCATGACCATTTCATTCGAGAACTTGCCTGATGATTCAGCCGCGGTTCCGCTCGTTTATGCTGAAGGCAGTCAGGCCGGTTACACAGAGAAGACTGTCTTCGCTTACATCATTACCAACACGGTGCGTGACCGGGAGATTAGGGAAGACTTCTGGCGCGCTTCAACGCTCCCACCAGGCGAGTACATCGTGCGCGTCTTTGCCGAAGATTTTTTCGGCAACCGCACAACGCGCGATGTGACGGTGCAGGTTACGGCTTCCGCAAACAGCGCCGGGGCGACTTCGTAAAAGAGAGATTGAGAAGTTATATTTAAGCAGCGCGAATCGCCGGTATGACATGCAATGCGCTACGCCCTCGCATATTTGCACATAGCCGTTCACAGCGCAGGAGTCGAAGGAGACATAGAATGAGTAAATTAGAACAGGTTGAAAATAGTTCTATTAGCCCCGGAGGGGCGCAAGCATGTAGCATACGGCGTCAGCCGTGGGACAGTTTTACCAACCTTGACCGTAAGCCCCGAGGGGGCGAAACGATTGTTCTACCTCCCCTCTGGGGCTTCTTCAGTAACCTCTCAAGAGCAAAGTCTAAATCGGCAGCGATAACTATTCTCCTCACACTTTCGTTGATCGTGCCTGCCCCTACACTGGGTGCACGCGGCAGTAATCCAAGCGATTCGTCAGTCGCTGCTCCCGCGATTCGTGTTGCGCCGCCTGCACCGGTGATTGATCCGGACGAGCGTCGCACTGAACTCGCCGCACGACGCGCGCGTGTTGCCGAGAAGATCGGATCGAACGGCGTGATGGTGCTCTTTAGCGGTGAGCCGAGAGTTTATGCTAACGACGTTTATTACGAGTTTCGTCAAGAGAACAATCTGTACTATCTAACCAATCTGCGGCAGCGTGGTGCGACGCTTGTAATGATGCCGGGCAATACGCAGATGCGCGAAATACTCTTTCTGCCAAGGCGCAATCCTTCATTTGAGACCTGGACCGGGCACATGTACAGCCCTGAGGAAGCCGCTTCGATCTCCGGCATCAATGAGATTTATGAAGCCCGCGAGTTTGAGCCGTTTATGAGCGCATTGCGTAACCGGCAAGCATACCGTCCAAAGGATGGTGCGCTGTTGCTATCCACACCACCGCAGGCAAGAAGTGCAGGGTTGGTCACGCCGCCAGTCCCGAAGGCCGCTCAACCCGCGGAAGCAGCCGCTTCCGCGACGCCCGCGAATCCTGCTTCCAGAGGTGCGGCTCCTAATCTTGCGACAACCAATGCGACCAGCTCGCAAACCTCCGGGCAATCTTCCGTACCGTCGTCCGGCAGTAACGCATCAACTCCTTCGACCGGATATGAATCTCTCTTCGCGGCTGCGCAGCGTAATGAGGCTTCGCTCTTCTTGCTGATTCCGCCGGGCGAAGGAGAGAGTCGCGAGTACAAACAGGAGCAACGCTTTGCTGCACAGTGGAAGCAGGACGCCAAAGGCTTCGCGCTGCATAACGGGCTGCCGATCTTCGCCGAACTGCGGATGCGCAAATCGCCATTGGAACTCCGGTTGTTGCAGCACGCGATAGACATCACGACGGAAGGGTTTGGCCGCGCGATGGCAGTTGTGAACCGCGCCCAGTGGGAGTACGAAGTGGAAGCGGAAATAGATTACACCTTCAAGCGACGCAACGCTGACAACTGGGGCTATCCGTCGATTGTCGGGTGCGGGCCGAATGCGACCACGCTGCACTATGAAACATCGCAGGGCCGCGTCGCGCAAGGCGATCTACTGTTGATGGATGTCGGAGCTGAGTACGATCATTACACGGCGGACGTGACGCGCACGTATCCGGTGAACGGCAAGTTCACAGCGGCGCAAACAGACATCTATCAGATTGTGCTCGCCGCGCAGGAAGCCGGAATGCGCGCCTCCCGCCCCGGAGCGAAGCTCTCCGATGTACACAACGCGGCGCTCGAAGTCGTCAAAGACGGGCTGCTCCGCCTGGGGCTGATCACTGATCGTAACTCGCGGCAGTATGCCCTTTGGTTCATGCACGGCACTTCGCATCACCTCGGCATGAACGTGCATGACGTTAATGTGGCCGGAGCCAAACTCGAACCAGGGATGGTCTATACCATCGAACCCGGCATCTACATACGCGAAGACGCGCTCGACAATTTGGCGAAGACCCCAGAGAACGAACGATTGATTGCGGCGATACGCCCGGCCTTTGAGAAGTATAAAAACATCGGCGTGCGCATTGAAGATGATGTGGTGATTACCGGCGATGGCTACAGAAACCTTTCCGCCGCGCTGCCACGCACCATCCCGGACATTGAAGCATTTATGGCCCGCGCCGCGCGCGAGTTGACGGCAAGCCACACCAGACCGCAGCAAGATCAAGCAGACCCTCTATTGATTAAAGAACGCGTTGAAGACGGGCGACAATGGCTACAACTGGAACAGCAAGCTCATGAAGCAATGTTGTGGCGTTCATCCTTTTTTAGATCTTCTTCGAAGGAGCGAGGTGTCGGACACGTCTTCGTCGGGGATGCCGGCAAATTCTTTCGCAGAGGTCACACGCATTAACGCTCGATCCGCACAGTGTTTGCCCAGCCTTTGCTAAACAAAAGGAGCTGAAATCAACCAGATTAGCTCCTTTCTTTTTGTAACAGAGTGCAACTAATCAAGGCTCATTGTTGTATTGCGCTGCTTGGATGTGGAACATCGCGTCTGCTCAAGGTGGCGATTGTTCCTCGTTTAGATCGTTCCTGTCAGCTTCATGCTGCCGCTCGCGTCTGCGGGGTCTGTTAACGACAATCAATGACCCTAATAGAAGCAACAGCAGCCACACAAAGATAGAGCCACGCTTTCTCGGCTTCACCCTCACCTTTATGATCACAGTGTTGCTGTAACGGCCCTGTGTATCATAAATAGTTGCTAAGACCGGGTAATTTCTTTTGACTTTATCCGGGCGAAAAGCCGCGACCCTGTAGAGGCGGAGCATTGGTGAAACTTCACCGGGGTCCAGATTAAAAGGTTTTATATTGTTGAAGCTCGGAATGACAATCAGCCTTTCGGTGTCATAGCGAAGTGCAAGGGTCAGCTCCCTGGAGTTAACCCTTGCACCAGTAAGATTCTGGACTTTCCCGTAGATCGTGCGGGTTGCGCTGACAGACTCCGTAAGACTCCAGGATTGTCTAGCGCTTGCGGAGGCTGCGTTTATTTGCAGTTCCATTGTGTCGGGGGGAGGGGGGGGACCGATGCGGTACGAAGCAGCAGTGAGTGTTTGCGGTTCAGGCACCGCCTTACTTGAGCGGGACATATCTTCCTCTCCTTAAGTCGGGAAACAATGATTCCCATTTTCTTGTAGATCAAGAGGTGCGCTGCGTTCAAGAAACTTTGAGATGGTTTGGTTAAATGTATCGGGAGCGAGATGCGAGGCAAGTCCACTCTCGTGCAGAGCTAACCTTTGATATCTTATGGCAAACTTTTTCGCCGCTTGCGAACTGCCGCCGCAACTCCTGCCAATCCTGAGCCGAGCAGTAGCATTGTTGCCGGTTCGGGTACGGCGCTAACCGTCACATCTATCCTGACAGTGTTGCTTCGCCCGCCCAGTGTTGGGTCTATGTCGGTGACAAAAGCAAACACAGGATAAGTTTCACCGACTTGTCCTAATCCCAACCCAAGGACTGTAATGTCGAACAAGCCAACTTTCGGTGAAATTTCACCGGGTTCCAAATCAATAAAGAAGTTGTCGGCCGTGTTTAGACTTTGCTGGACAAGTAGCACTCGCGCGTCATATTCAAAGACAAACTTTAGAGCCGTAGAATCAATAACCCTACCGGCTTCCTGCTGCAGCGTCGGACCAGTAATCCTAAGTGCCGTGAGGTTAGCGACCCCGGTGGCGGAACTCTGGTCGGTGAGATTGCCGATTTGTCCGGTGACCTCAAAGGATGATCCAAGCGCCAGTTCCAACGTCTCGGGCGGCGGTGGCGGCTGGATACTGTATTCATCAGCACTGACGGCTTGTGGTGCCAACAGCGCGCAGGCAAAAACTAGGGCGAGGACAAATTTACTTAAACGAGTCATGTTTTTTCTCCTTGCATGGGGCTCGGTCGGTGTGCCTTTCGGTGGATTGAACGTCGCATTGCAACTGCAACGATAGGAAACAAAGCAAAAGTGAAACGAGAGAACCCGACGGGTGCGCGTCATGAAGCGGGCTGAAATTTAATGTAAAAAACAACACTCAAGTTGCTTCATAGCGGCAACCGCTGTTGCCGACAATTCACACAGCGAGGAATCGCGAACTGAGATGGCCGCTTGATAGTTACCAGAGCGGGCACCTTATACTACAGCATGCAAATTAGTGCAATTCCATCCCATCTTTGGTAGCGAACTGATTTCTCGTAAGGTTCAACCATAGAGTTCAAGAGAAAGATATGGTGGATACTCGTTCGTGGTTTCGACTTTATTCGATCTCTTTTCCGGTATGCACTGCCCGCCTGAAAGCAATACTACAAACTCTTATTCTCTTGATAGCGATAGCTCTTTACGAGCATGTGATTCTACTTGTTCACGCTGTTTATGAGGACCACATGACTGTTTACTGCTCCCCGTGAGTAGGCGAGCCATCTGCCGTCACGTGACCAAGCAAAAGAGAACACTCTATCGGTTTCGAAATTTGTTACTCGCTTTGGCGAGCCTTCTTCCAGCGGCAGGCTCCAGATGTTTGAGACGCCGTTGTATTGGTCGACGTAGGTGAGGGAGCGCCCATCGGCAGCCCAACGAACCGGTCGAGAGGTGTTAAGCGAAACATCAAGGACCTTTGTCGGCGCTCCGCCTGCAAATGGCATGACCGCTATTTTCAGCGGCGAGTTTAATAAGTCTTTGTATAAGTAGGCGACCGACTGTCCGTCGGGCGAGACGACCGGCAGCATTGAAAATTTACTGGTCAATTGTTCCGGGCCGCC
The DNA here is from genome assembly GCA_013812565.1 of Pyrinomonadaceae bacterium. Taxonomy (GTDB): domain Bacteria; phylum Acidobacteriota; class Blastocatellia; order Pyrinomonadales; family Pyrinomonadaceae; genus JACCTF01. The sequence goes on from JACCTF010000599.1 coordinate 6,056, forward strand.
GCCGTCTATTGGCACCTTCCACAACGTCGGCGTGCCGGCCATATAAGATGTGTAAACTACCCACCGGCCATCAGGCGAGCAGTTCGGCCACCAGTCGCTATGGCCGTTTGTTAACTGTTGCAAATCGCCGCCGTCTATGTTCATCCTCCATATGTTAAAAGTGCCGGTGCGGTTTGACCCGAAAACAATGTACTTGCCATCAGATGAAACCGCCGGGTCAAGGTCATTGCCAACCTTATCAGTTAGTTGTTTTGGGCTTGTTCCGTCTTGATTCATGATCCAGATGTCACTATTGCCGCTCTTAGTCGAGGCATACACTATTTTGTTGTCGGGCGTCCATGCAATCCCCGACACCTTCTCATAAGTGTCGGAGCTTATCGCCTTAGCGCGGCTAGCATCTCCATCAGGCGCAACCCAGATAATGGAAGGTTGATCAGACTGCACAGTGACCAAAGTCGTTGAGTCCTTTGTCAATGTCACTCGGCCATAGTCGCTCAAGTCATTGGTAATTTCTCGTACCTCCCCATCCGGATAGGAGATAAGTAACACCTGCTTGGGGTTTGCTAAAGATTGTTCCCGCGCGGCCATCACCAAGCCGCTGCCATCCGCGAGCCATGCGACGCGCTCTACGCCCCACCATCTCCGAGCGGTTATGGGTTTAATAACTCCATCCGACACACCTACCTCAATCACATTTTTGTAAAAGCCATCGTTATAACTGCCGGCGACACAGGCGATTACTTTGCCGTCAGGCGACCATGAAGGTTCAAGAAGAAATTCCGGTTCCTTGCGAGCTGCAAGCGGCCTTCTTCCGCTGCCATCCTCATTGGCAACCGTCAGTACAAAGCTCTGGTCGGCACCTGGGCTGACGAAGGCAAACTGCTTTCCGTCAGGAGAAAAGGTGATCGGCGTATCTATATTGTCCATTCTCTTTTTAGGAGCTTCGCCTCCTGCGGCAGCCACTCGGTAGAGAGAACCTATGGAGTTGGTTTTTTCCGACTTAACGAAGTAAACATGCTCACTGTTGGGCGAGAAAGTTAGTCCCTGGTAATAACCCTCGGCGGACAGAAGGATCGGCGTGTTGTTAGGAGCGGTAATTTGTCTGACCCAAAGCTCCTCCCTTCCGGCATTGTTGAGCACATAGACAACATATCTCCCATCGGGTGAGAGAGCTGCATCCTTAGCTCTGCCGGTGTTGGAAAGTCTTTGCATCCCAATCTTCTGGAAAGCCGTCGCTGCTATGGGTGGATTGAAGTATCCGTACAGCTTGAAGGCTAGTGCTGAGGTGATGATGAACAAAAGTGCGAGCGCCGACGCAGTGATCTTCTCATGAAGCTTGAGCTTGCTCACCAGAAACCCGACGCTTGAGGCTTGACCTGCTGCCGGAACTTCTCCGGTAGATGCCGTCGGTTCCTCAGCAACCGTAACTGCCGCGTTGACGCGATCCGCCGTCATCCTTGCTTCGACTCGCTTGTCGGGTTGGACGGAACGCTCTAGTTCAATCTCAAACTCTAACCGCTGCTTCAGAGTTTTGAGATCAGACCATAGTTCCTTGATTGTTTGATAGCGTGCCTCGCGATCTTTACGCAGCGCTTTCTTGACGATCCATTCCAACTCGTTCGGAACTTCAGGCGAGTAATGTGTTACGGGGGGCGGTTCGTTCTCAAGAATCGAAACCATCACATGGCTGATGGTCGGCCCTTCGAACGGAAGCTTTCCCGCCAGCAGCTCGTATAACACCACGCCGACGCTCCAGATGTCGGCGCGCGCATCCACCTCATCGCCGCGCGCTTGCTCCGGTGCCATGTAGCTCACGGTTCCCATGATCATCCCGGGTTGCGTCTTCAGCAGCGTCATCGCCTCCGTATCTTCGGCGTTGCGTTCTGCCAATTTGGCGAGTCCGAAGTCTAAGACTTTAACGTACCCGTCCCGCCGCACCATGATGTT
>JACCTF010000632.1 GCA_013812565.1 Pyrinomonadaceae bacterium
CGCTCGCGATCTGGGGTCCCTGGAGATCCGGGCTGCTCTAAATTGAACCACGTAAGGTTGGCACATACATGAAGCCGCGGATCGACGCTGACAAACGCGGATCAGCTTATTAAAGCAAGTAATCTGCGTTGATCTGCGGCTGCCCGCTGTGTCCCATTCTTATATGCTTTGATGTAGAGTCGTGGTTCTACCGCGGAATCAGGGTGTCCCTGCGGCAAGTTGGGTTTGCATCGAGGCGGAGCTGCTTGAGCATGCGGCAAGCCTTGACTATATTCTTCCCTCTCTTTATCACAGTCTATCGATGGAGCCTTACTTCTCATGGCACTCTTCAACTTTCTACCGAAAGAGGAGCAGTATTTCTCTCTCTTCACGCGCATGACTTCCTACATCTACGATGCATCGCGCTCTCTCGTGGAGATGCTTGCCGATAACAAAGGCGATTACACCGAACATGTTAAACGCATCAAGACAATTGAGCATGCCTGCGACGACCTGACGCACGCAGTCTCGATACAGCTCAATAAATCTTTCATCACGCCGTTCGACCGGGAAGATATATACATGCTCTCAGGCGCGCTCGATGACATCGTCGATTTCATCGATGATGTGGCGCGCGCGATGGTGATGTATGACTTGCAGCAGAGCACAGTCCACGCACGTCGCCTCGCAGATGTCATCTTAAGCATGGCTGTGCAACTGCACGAGATCGTGTCGATGCTCGCCAAACCGGACGGCATTACCACACGCATCGTCGAGATTCATCGCCTCGAGAACGAGGGTGATGACATTTACCATGCGGCCATCGGCGAGCTTTTTCACCACGCGACTGACCCGCTGACGGTCATTAAGTGGAAAGATATTTACGAGAAATTGGAAGCCGCGGTTGATCGTTGCGAACACGTCGCTAACATCGTTGAGGGCGTGATTATTAAGAACACCTGATAGCCTATCATCTCGAAACCCGGAAGCCGGTCCATGTCTATCACCTTAACCTTGGTCATACTGCTCATCTTCGTCGCCCTCGTCTTCGACTACATCAACGGTTTCCATGATGCCGCCAACTCCATCGCCACCGTTGTCTCGACGCGCGTGCTCTCACCCGGCCTGGCCGTCCTCTGGGCGGCTTTCTTCAACTTCATCGCCTTCGCTTTCTTCGGCACGCGCGTCGCTAAAACCATCGGTGGTGATCTCGTGCGCATTGATCTAATTTCGTCAGAGGTGCGTCTCTACGTCCTGCTCGCGGGGCTTCTGGGCGCGATTACCTGGAATCTGATTACATGGTATCTGGGGTTGCCGACGTCAAGTTCGCATGCGCTCATCGGCGGCTATGCCGGCGCGGCAATCACTGCCTACAGAGGTGTCAGCGGCTTGCTGAAACCAGAAGGATGGATCAAAACCCTCATCTTCATCGTCGCCTCGCCACTGATCGGCATGACAATCGGATTCGCGTTGATGGTTGCAGTGTACTGGATTTTCCGACGTACGACTCCAAGCCGCGTTGACAAGACATTTCGCCGCGGGCAATTGCTTTCAGCCGCCGCTTATTCGCTCGGACACGGCGGCAACGATGCGCAAAAGACGATGGGCATTATCACGGCGGTGCTGGTCGTAGGCGGCCTCATGGAGTCAGGGCCGCAGGGAACACTGCCCGCCATTCCGCTGTGGGTGGTGCTGGCCGCGCACGCCGCGATCGCTGCCGGAACACTCTCCGGCGGCTGGCGGATCGTGCACACGATGGGATCGAAGATCACGAAACTGCGACCCGTGGGCGGTTTTTGCGCAGAGACGGCCGGAGCGTTGACGCTCTTCAGTGCGACGTTTGCTGGCATCCCCGTTTCGACAACACATACAATCACAGGCGCAATCGTCGGCGTCGGCGCGACACGCAGATTGTCGGCGGTTAAGTGGGGGGTAGCCGGGCGCATCGTTTGGGCGTGGGTTCTGACCATTCCTGCCGCCGCCGCTTTCGCTGCGCTCTGTTTCTTGATTGTTGAATTCATAAGCAGCCTCACGACCTGCTAGCAACAGACGATCGATTGGAAGAGAGGGTGTTCCAAACCGGGCAAATCTAGATCGAACCATGCCAGAGTGGAACACAACGGAAGACTTCACCATCGAGGCACTAAGGAAAGAATGAACGATGAACGCAGCAACGATGGATAAAGTAAGGAGTCAGAAGTCAGAAGGTAAGACAGCGACCACGCCTGCTATTCTGTCTCCTGACTTCTCTGCTTTTACTTCATCATTGCTGCGTTCCTACTTCATCGTTTCGAGGTGCCTTCGTGGTGAGTCTCTTTACCTGTATCGTCAGGTAAAGAGTGATCGGAGTCGGAAACATCCCGGCTTGTCTGCGGGACGGCTGGATGTGAAGAGGCGCGGCAAGCTTGGGGTAGCGGCAGCATCTCTGCGAAGTTTTACTGTAGCGCATTGTACGCAATGCTCATTCGTCGCAAAGAGCTATGTAGTCGGCTTTTTATTTAGGATCATGTTGCATTGTACGCAATGCTGACCCCGCGTTAGCACCCCTGTTTGTTGCGTGAAATACAGACTCTAAAAAGCGGACGTTGCGTACAATTCATATTGTACGCAATGTTTGTATGCAATGAATGTGAGGGAAATCTTGGCTGCGGCAGTTTTCGTGCGAATTCTGACGTTAAGAAGCCTCTGTTCACTCTACTGACCGTTCCTTATAGTAAATTTTCGCACGCTTGCTGCTGATACCCCAGCTTCTGCGTCGTCTCCCGCGAGTTCGCCGCTTCGGGAAAAATCAATTGCAGCGGAACAAGTTTGAAGTTCTGGTTGCCGTTGTTCGCGCCGTCTTGCGCGATGAAGACACCATGCGGGAAAGCGGGGCCAAGATGAGCCGTCGTGACATCGATGCCGTCGGTGTCCGACGTGCCGTCAATCTCGTTGCCATCAACGATTCGGAAGGTCTTAACGTAATTGTTTTTATTGTCGCGGCGATAGACAACATAAATGCGAATCAAGGGTAGAAGTGACAGACCAACCAAGAGTTGTAGAATCGTTGTATGCAACTACAACTCATCGAACTCTACTTGTTAGTCTGTCACCTCTACGATACGCAACCGGTTTTGCAGTTTCA
>JACCTF010000638.1 GCA_013812565.1 Pyrinomonadaceae bacterium
GATACGGGGTTCTACCGCTTCTTTGCGTATCTCAATCTGTTCATGTTCTCGATGCTGACGCTGGTGCTGGCAGACAATCTGTTGCTGATGTTTGTCGGGTGGGAAGGCGTCGGGCTGTGCTCATATCTTTTGATCGGTTACTACATTGATCGGAAGGAAGCGGGCGATGCGGCGAAGAAAGCCTTCATTGCGAATCGGGTGGGTGACTGGGGCGTGGTGCTCGGCATTATGCTCGTCTTCTTCTTAACGGCGGCAGCAGGCGCGCCGTCAATCAGTTTCTTCACCAAGCCGGATCAAGGAGTAGTTAGCGCGCTCGATACAATCGCGCGCATGCCGGTTGAATCCTTTGGCTGGGCAACGATCTTTGCGGGCGGCATCACCTCGGCGGCGGTTCTTCTATTCATCGGCGCGACGGGAAAAAGCGCGCAGATTCCGCTTTTTGTATGGCTGCCCGACGCGATGGCTGGGCCGACGCCAGTCTCCGCACTGATCCACGCGGCAACGATGGTGACAGCGGGCGTCTATATGATCGTGCGTTGTTCAGCGATCTACACGCACGCGCCGACGGCGATGTTCATTGTGGCAATCATCGGCGCTGCAACAGCGCTGGTTGCGGCAACCATCGGCCTTGCGCAGAACGACATCAAGAAAGTTCTCGCTTATTCAACCGTTTCGCAACTTGGCTACATGATGCTCGCATGTGGGGTCGGCGCGTTTGTCGCCGCGATCTTCCATGTGATGACACACGCCTTCTTTAAAGCGCTGCTCTTTCTCGGCTCCGGCTCAGTAATTCACGGCATGCATCATGAGCAAGACATGCGACGCATGGGCGGACTTAGAAAGTTCATGCCGATCACTTTTGCAACGATGCTGACAGGCTGGCTGGCGATCAGCGGTATCCCGATCTTTGCCGGCTTCTTCTCGAAAGACGAAATACTCTGGAAGACCTGGAGCACCGAAGCGACGGGAGTCCCTGGTGAGTTATTGTGGGCCGTTGGTGCTGTTACCGCGCTGCTAACGGCCGTCTATATGACGCGGATGATGGTGATGACCTTCTGGGGGACGGAGCGGTTCCGTGAAGCGTCTGCCGGTGGACAAGCTGATGAGGCGCATGCTCATGGGACGGACGAAGGAGTGAAGCCGCATGACGCTCAAACGTTGTCAGCAGGCGACCGTCCGCATCATCAACCCGTCGCGCACATCGGAGCGACTCACGGCCAAGCCGGTCACCTCGGCGACGCTCATGGGCATGGACACGGCGGCGTACACACGCCGCATGAATCTCCTTTGGTGATGACCGTGCCGCTCATTATCTTGGCAGTTCTTTCGACCCTCGGCGGACTCGTCGGCGTTCCTTATGCTTTGAGTTCGCTGGTAGGCGTGGAAGATGCGAACTACTTTGAGCATGTGCTTGAACCGGTTATTGCGCGGGCTCCGAAGCATGCGGCTAGTGAGGCATCTGATGGGATCGGCTCTGCTGCTGGTGCATCCACTTCAGGCCAGCACGCGAACGAGACTCCGACGGTCGAGGGTAGCCACACGCCTGCCACAGTTGGGGAAGGCACACAGGGCACACACGGCCAAGCGTCAGCGGAAGCACACGGGGCGGGAGCACATTCGGCCGAAGAGGTTAGTGCAGAAAGGCTCTTTACGCTTATCTCGATTGTCATTGCAATTGCCGGTATCGGCTTAGGCTGGGTTCTTTTTCAGAAAAATCCATTGCTCCGATTTCCGCGTCTGCTTGAGAACAAGTATTACGTCGATGAAGTATACGATGCCACGATTATCAATCCGCTCGAAGCAGGTTCGCGTCGGGGTTTGTGGCAACTCTTTGATGTCGGCGTCGTAGATGGCATTGTTAATGGTCTCGGTCGCGCAGTGGCGCAGATCGGATCCGTTGCAAGGTATCTGCAACCAGGGTTTGTGCGTAGTTACGCCGCGATCATTCTGTTTGGCGCGCTCTTTGTCATCGGCTATTTTGCTTACTACGCTCTGTACACCTATCCGGCTTTTATTCGTTAACACGTATGCTAGAAAATCTGCTCACTATCCTCATTCTTCTGCCGATCCTCGGCGCACTCGGGACAGTTGCCTATGGCCTTCTTCCCTCGCGGCGCGAGTCGCATTACCGTTGGATCGCGCTTCTCTTTTCGCTCGCCACGTTTGCGCTCTCGCTTCTGCTGGTAAACGGCGCGGGCACTGGAGATGCTTCAGCGGGCTTTCGATTTGAGCAGAACGTTTCCTGGATCGGTGAAATCGGAGCGCGTTACCACTTAGGAGTTGACGGCATCAGTTTGTGGCTGGTGCTGCTGACGACATTGATCATGCCGATTGCGATTGTTTCAAGCTGGCATGCGGTGGAGAAGCGCGGGATCGCTTTCTACGCTTTTCTGCTGCTGCTTGAGGCGGCCATGATCGGTGTCTTCGTTGCGCTTGATCTGCTCATCTTCTATCTGTTCTTTGAAGCATCCCTGGTTCCGATGTTCTTCCTCATTGGCATTTGGGGCGGGCAGAACCGTCGCTACGCGGCGATCAAGTTCTTCATCTACACGGCATTGGGCAGCTTGTTGATGCTTGTCGGCATCATCGCACTTTATTTCATCTACGGGTCGTTTGATTACACAATAATCCTCGCACAGATGCGCGAAGGCCGAACGCTTGGCGGCACCACAGAGTATTGGTTGTTCCTCGCCTTTGCGATTGCATTCCTAGTCAAAACACCGGTCTTCCCTTTTCACACGTGGTTGCCCGACGCGCACACGGAAGCGCCAACCGCTGGCTCAGTAATTCTTGCCGGTGTGCTGCTGAAGATGGGCACCTACGGGCTGCTGCGTTTTAACTTCGCGCTCTTCCCGACGGCTTCTCGCTACTTTGCGCCGCTGATGATCACGCTCGCAATCATCGGCATCATCTACGGCGCGCTGGTTGCGATGGTTCAACCGGATGTAAAAAGGCTTGTCGCTTATTCCTCAGTCAGCCACATGGGATTTGTCGTCCTCGGTCTGTTCTCTTTTACAGATCAAGGAATGCAAGGCGCGCTTTACCAGATGCTGAATCACGGTGTGTCAACCGGCGCGCTCTTTCTGTTTGTCGGCATGATCTACGAGCGGCGGCACACGCGCATGATCTCCGACTTTGGTGGCTTGGGCCACTCCATGCCTTTGTTCTCCGCTTTGTTCGTCTTCGCGTCGCTCTCATCAATCGGTTTGCCATTGCTCAACGGCTTCGTCGGCGAGTTTCTGATTATGCTTGGGATGTGGAACTCAACGTCTGTTCAATACCCTTGGATGGCGACGATGCTTGCGGCAACCGGAGTGATCTGGGCCGCGGTCTACATGCTGTGGATGCTGCAACGTGTGGTGTTCGGGCCATTGACGCACAATAAAAACGCTCATCTATCCGATTTGAACTCGCGCGAGCTAGGTTTACTCGTTCCGCTTCTTGTGCTGATGGTCGTAATGGGCGTTTATCCGCGACCGTTTCTGGAGCGCGCTCGCGCAAGTGTTGAAACAGTTCGCGCACGCATTGTTGCGCCCCAAGGCGAAGGCGGTTCTTTCACAGTGCAGGCACAAAGAGAGTTAGAACACTTGCCGGAGAAACGTTAACTGATGAGAAGACTGCTCGCCGTTTCGCTGATCTTCACTGGATTCTTCTTTGCTGCCTCTGCTCATCTTCACGCACAGCAGCAACAAGCGCTTGATCCACCGACGGGCAGTGAGATTACTTTTAAGCTGAAGGGCGTGGACGGTAAGATCTACGATGTCGCAAAGATGAGCGGCGAAGTTGTGATCCTCTCTTTCGGCGCGACATGGTGTCAGCCGTGCGCCGTTGAACTAGCAGCGCTTGAAGATCTGAAACGAGAGTACAGTGGCAAACCCGTGCGATTCTTGTGGGCCAGCGTTGAGGAAGAAAACAAAGTCTCAAACGCTGTACTGCGAAACTATGCAAAGTCGCTAAAGCTTTCCATCTCCGTACTGCGCGACCCGGAGCAAAGGGCATTTAGTCAGTTTTCGACGCGGGTTCGTATCCCGATGCTCGTCTTTTTCGACAAAGCCGGAAGATTCGTTGCGCCTCCGCATGTCGGCATGTCCACGCCGGAGAAGTACAAAGAGAGGGTGCGCCGCACGCTCGATCCGCTGCTCGAAGCGCAGGTTAAGAACGCTGACGCCGCGGCATCGAGATAGAAATCAGCTTATGAACTTTAGTGCCCCTGGTGAACGATAGCTCAAAGTGAATCACATGAACTTCCATCTCGCACTGCAAACAGTTCCATCAATCATCAATCCCGACATCAACTTTGCATTGATCGCGCCGGAACTCATCATCAGCGTAGTTGCCGTTGTTGTGATGATGGTTGATGCTTTCACACGGCGTGCCGATCAACGATGGGTGACCGGGGGTATTTCCCTTCTCGGTCTCGGGGCGGCAGCGGCGACCGTGGTTTGGCTATGGACCGGCGGGGCGGGTGCTACGCAATCGGCCTTTAACGGCATGGTCGTGCTCGATAAAATGCGACTCTCCTTCACACTGATCTTCCTTCTTATCTCAGCCCTGACAATCTTGATTTCGATGATCTGGATTGAGTGGGAACGTTTACCGGCGGGCGAATTTCATTCGCTGCTGCTGTTTGCCACCGTCGGGATGATGTTGATGGCTTCGGGCGGCGACCTTGTGATCCTCTTTCTCGGCCTTGAACTGCTCTCGATTGCGACCTATGTGATGGCTGGTTTTCGCCGCACCGATCTCCGGTCGAATGAATCGTCGATGAAGTATTTCATCCTCGGTTCATTCTCGTCGGCATTTCTGCTCTACGGCATTGCGCTTGTCTATGGCGCGACCGCGACTGACCGCGGGGTGCCGGGCACAACCAACATCCGCGAGATCGCCGAGCGGTTGGACACGGCCGTATACCCGCAACTGCTCTTTGTCGGCGCGGCGATGCTGATGATCGGCTTTGGCTTTAAGGTTGCCACCGCGCCTTTCCATGTGTGGACACCGGACGTTTATGAAGGCGCTCCGACACCTGTCACGGCGTTTATGGCCGCCGGGCCAAAAGCGGCCGGCTTCGCTTCGTTTATGCGCGTATTCATTTTTGGCTTTCCCTTTGTTGCTACCGCCGCAAGCACCGGCGCGCTGGCGCATACGGCATGGCTTAACGCGCTTGTAGTGCTCACTATTTTGACGATGACGGTTGGCAACGTCGTCGCGCTCGTCCAATCAAACGTCAAACGCATGCTCGCTTATTCTTCGATCGCGCATGCCGGTTACGCGATGGTAGGGTTTGTGGCGGCGGGCGCAACTCCGGATGAAGCGCAAAGAAACGAAGCCATCGCCGCGGTCATTTTCTACATGCTCACTTACGCGGTGATGAACTTGGGCGCTTTCACGGTTGTAACAATGATTGCTCGTAATAACGACCGCCGGACGGCGATTGAGGATTACAACGGCATCGGCTTTGAAGCGCCGACGCTCGCTTTTGCACTTTCGCTTTTCCTGCTGAGCATGGTTGGCGTACCGCTAACCGGTGGATTCATGGGCAAAATCATGGTTTTTCGCTCGGCGCTCAATCAGGGCTACGTCGTTCTGGTGGTGATCGGCGTGCTCAACACCGCCGTTTCGGTGTACTATTATTTGCGGTTGATTGTGGCGATGTTCTTCCGCGAACGAACGACCCTGTGGAGTGCGCCGCGACTTTCCGCGAGCATAGCAGTGGCCCTTGCCATCACGATTTTCGGGGTTCTTTATCTCGGCGTGTTCCCCGGTCAGGTGCTTGATGCACTGCGCACGACTCGACCAACAATCAGCCAGCTCATCAATCGCTGAAAAATATGGTTCATCAACAAAGCGGCATTGAAACAGAGCGCGCAGATTTCCTTGAATCTGCGCGCTCGCCTTCTATTGAAGAAACTACACTCAAGATCAAAGAGTCACTTGCTGAAACTTGGCTGCCGCGCATCTACAATGAACGCATTCTTACCATGCGTACGCGTGCGCATCGCTTACCCGCTCGCTCCAAAGGTGAGACGGTTGAGGTGCAACACACTTTGCTCGGCGTCGAATTGAAAGTTGGCCGTCGCCGTATGTTGTGTCCGGATATTGCGACGGCTCGTTACCTAGCGGTGTTTGCGCACGCCGGGTGCACGGCCGCGGCGGTTCCGTACGACATCAGACAGACATCTTCCTTAGCTGATGAAGTAGAATTTTCATGGCAGCGGATGTTGCTGTTGATTGATTCTTTCAGTAACAATAGACAACCGGCGAGCGTAGCGTTCCGCTCGCGCGTTCGTCGCACGCTTATCCATGAGGTGCGCTCGGAGATTGAAAGAGCGGGAGCGGGAACGCCCGTTCCTGAGTTTAATCAAAACACTAAACAATATCCGCGCCGCACGGCAGACTAGGCGCGTCCGCTTACTTCACGAAATAATGTTAGAAGTTGATTCAACCACTTCACACGAGACGAGCGAACCGCTTCCATTTCCTTTCAACCAGCAGACGTTCTGCCGGTATGAACCGATTGAGAAACGAGTCGAACAGATACGCGTTCTTGTCATTGATGATCTTCTTCGCGACAAAAGCGATCTGTCGGAGCTTGCCCTTACAGAATGGGGACGTAGCGCTGACTCGCATCTTCAACGTGAACGCGAGATTGCTGGGATGGCACTCCGAAACATTCTCAATAATGTTGAGCGGTTGGTGAAGCGTCCGACGACGCACGTGGCGCATGTTTCAGAGATTGCGGAAGCCGCCGCCGAGTTTTCCCCAGACGCAATTGTGCTTAGCGGCACGCTGCGCGACTTTGATTATTACAATCCAGATATACTTACGAACTTCAATCGCTTCGTGCATTCAACCCACATCCCTGTGCTCGGCATATGCGGTGGGCATCAACTAATCGGGTTAAGTTTCAATTCGCGCATCGAAACGCTCGATCATCGCGAGCCGCACGAACGACGAGTTGATCGCCCGTTCGAATACCAATACCGCTTTATACGCATCACTCAACCGGATGATCCGATCTTCGCCGGCATCAACGACCGCGACGGGGGTGTTTGGCAGGAGTACACAACGCAGGCTCGTATTTTGCGGGTGTGGCAGAATCACGGGCTTCAGTTAGACCGCGTGCCTGAAGGGTTCCAGCTTCTTGCTACTTCGTATCTGTGCCGCAACCAGATGATGGTTCGCCGTGCCGAAGAGCAACTAATCTATGCTGTGCAGTTCCACCTTGAAAAATCGTTCGAAGACTGGCACAAGAACCGCACGCGCTGGGAGCACCCGAACGAATCACGCGACGGGCGCATCATCTTCGAGAACTTTCTGTTCGAATCGCTTAAGCACAACGCGAAAGTATGAAGTATGAATAAGACCACGTGGTTTTCTGTCTTCACTTCATCCTTTATACTTTATCCTTTCTCTCAAGGAGTCGCGGCACCGAGACTCAGTTCTTGCGGCACATTTTCCACGGTTCTCTCGATCAACATATCCACCACGTCGCGCAGATCGTTTCGCTCCGCATAAACTTTTAGCTGTTCGTCGGCCGATGTCCCGCGTTCGAGAATCGTGTGGATGTGCTCGACCTCTTTGCGCGAGCCGAGGTCGTCCAGCACCTCGTCAACAAACTCCAGCAGTTCGTGGATCAGATCGCGTACCGGAACTTCCTTCTGCTTACCAAAGTCGATCATCTTGCCGTCCAGGCCCCAACGCACGGCGCGCCATTTGTTCTCTTGAATTAACATGCGCCGGTAGAGGCGGAAGCCGAGATTCTTCTCGATCAACCGATCAAGTTTGGCGACGATGGCTTGGAAGAGCGCGGCAATGGCGATCGTGTCATCGACGCGGGTTGGAACGTCGCAGATGCGGAACTCGAGCGTCGGAAAGAATGGATGTGGGCGCACGTCCCACCAAATCTTTTTGCCGTTGTCGATGCAACCGGTCTTAACCAGCAGATCAACGTAGCGCGTAAATGATGAATACGAATCAAAATGGTCGGGGATGTCAGTGCGCGGGAACTTCTTGAAAACTTCGGAGCGGTAAGACTTGAGTCCCGTGTTTATTCCCAGCCAGAAGGGCGATGAGGTAGTGAGCGCAAGCACATGCGGCAGGAAGTAGCGTGCCGCGTTCATGATGTGTATACCACGCTCAGGATCACGGACGCCGACGTGGACGTGCAGGCCAAAGATCAACAGCGATCTCGCAACCATCTGAATCTCTTCGATCAACAATTCATAACGCTTATCATCAAAGATCTTTTGGTCCTGCCAGTGTGAAATCGGATGGGTCGAAGCGGCGACAATCGCTAAATTGTTCTTGCGCGCGAGGCCTGCGAGTTGGCCTCGCAGATTGGTGATGTCGGCCCGCGCTTCTTCGATGTTCTTGCAGATACCGGTGCCGACCTCGATCATCGACTGGATCATTTCGGGCTTGACCTGCTCGCCAAGAAGCATTCTTCCTTCTTCAAGAATCTCTGAGACGTGTGAACGCAACTCGCGGGTTTGTGGATCGACGATCTGAAACTCTTCTTCAATGCCGAGCGTAAATCCTTCTAACATGATGACGTCATCTCCTTGCATCAGTGGTGCAGTTTGCCGCAGACAGGAGCGCTTGGAAGCAAGACTGCGGCGCTTCGGTAATGGCTAATCGAAACGATCTGACCGGCGGCACAACTATCGGTCGATGTAGAGAACGTGAAGCTCGGCCGTGTTGATCTGCGCTGTTCGAGATAGCCCGTAAAGCTGTCGCAGTTCTCAGCGATTGTTGCTAGTTTTCGGCAAGCAAGTCGAGCACGTATTCACGCTGTTCGTGTCCGTAAACGCCATGAAGCTTGTCTTGCAGTCGGGCGCGCACACGTTTTCTGGGAGCTCACGTTATTTGCGCCCGGGAACCCTGTGCGCCACGTAGCATTACGGAGCTACAAGCGAGCGCTCGATCAAGTCGTGATGCTTTTCCGATAAGTCTTGAAACCGGACGCCGATGCCGCGCCCCGGGTTGCTGTAGACGACTTCGGCGTTAACAACAATGTGCTCGCCTTCAATCGGAATGCGTAACGTCAGCATTGCGCCTTCCGGCAATTCAACTTGCGTGTTCATGTAGAGGCCGCCGACGCTGATGTCATTCGTGCTCGCCACGCCGGTCGCATCAGCGCCGTTAAAGAAAACATCAATAATCAAACGCGCGCGGTTGTAATGGCGACGATCATCTTGTTGCAAGGTCGCGTCTTTCGGGAGGTGGTCAATCACTTCTAGTTCCTCTTATTATCCGAGACCGATGATTATGTATCCGGCCTGCATCTGATCCGCCGCAATAATCATTCAGGAGATATTTTTTTGATTAATGATGAATGTCGGCACCATGCCGCCGCCCGCTGAAACGTTGGCAAGCGCAGAAGATGACAGGCGTGTGAAAGCCGATCCGACCTTGCCGTAAAAGAGCAGCGGATCAAGATCAACAAGCTGCTCGGTAAACTCAATGCGGTTGTTCTGTTGCAGCATCGGAAAGGTTTCGCGCGCTGTGCGAACGCGCTCCTGAACCAAGTAGTCGCCACTTTCCAACGCTTTGTGAACAGCTTCGTTCCACGACGCTTCGTCCGCTTCCCACCCGATATGAATTCCGTGACCGCCGTAATCATCATTCGGTTTGAGCACAAACCTCTCGCGACTCTCAGTCACTAACTTTAACAAATCGACTTCTTTACTTTTGTAATCGGTCTTCTCAGCACGTACATGACGCGTCCATGGCACGTGCGCGTGGATGGCGGCCTGCTCATCGGCAGTGAACAGGTGAGCATACTGAGAGTTGGTCAGGATGGCGAAAAGGGCTTTTTTGTGAATCAACTTCGAGCGAAAGCTGTTCACCATACAGATGGCCCGCGCCCTGTATGCGTCCACAAGAGCCGGGCTTTCCCGCATGATCGGAAGATACTCATTGACAAGCAGACGCTTGTAAACGATGTCGATTGGAAAGTCGCCGCAGCGCAACCGTCCATTTGCAAACTCAAGTTCATCGGGCGAGCACACGATTGCCGGGAACCCTTCTCTCTCAAAGAACTCTTTGAAGAGCTCAAACTCATTCTGTGTTGGTAATCCCTTGAGATCAACGATGGCGATGCGCGGCGGCTTGTCAGGCCTGCGTCCGAGAAACTCCGTGTGGGCGCGCAGCAGCACATCAAGTAAGAGTTGACGCCCTTGGAAAGTCCGCAGCGTATACCGCTCAGCGAAACGTTGCATCACAGGCAAAGATGAGAAGATTTCAAAAGCCACATCAGCGTAGGCGATACCCGCCGGACTCTCGCCGTTGAGTTCAACAAAGCTGTAGGCATCGTCTGTTAGAAAAGAGTCGAGCCGTGCGGTGGGCGAAACGGCTCGGTAGCCCGGGTCGATGCGTACCAGTTCGCGCTCCGTATCAGTCAACCCTAGCTCATCAAATAGCGCCGGGTCTTCGACAGCCGCGTCCTTAACTTTTTGAATTGCGCCCCAGGTTGTTTCGCAAATCTTCGTGACGCGCCCCCAATCGCTTTCGGTGACAAAGTGCGGGCGAAGGTAGGGCGAAATACGACGCCCGCCAAAAACCAGTTTCGCCCGTTCTAATTCTTCATCGAGCATGGCGCGCGACCGTTCGGCCAAGTCGCCTTCAGCAAGCAGTTGGTGATAGTGGGCGACAGCTTCATGTTGCATGCGCGTTGGAATCCTTATCAAGCCAATCTATACAAAGACCCGTCGAAGCGCACAGAGAGTAGCACACTTCTTCACAGCGGAAAAAGTATGCATTTTACAGTTCTTTCTTAACCAAACGCTGCGCCTTGCGCTCGGTCAGTTGATGCTACTATTTCCGCTTGGTTGAGTTGGTTGAGGGTTGGGGAAGCGTCAGTGTGAGAGGATGGCTATTACGTAAAACGCCGAGTGTCAAGACGGAATCATGTTGTTCAAAGGGATTCTCAATCGACTTTGTTTCTGGCAGCGGCTTGCCGTCGACAGAGACGATTTGGTCGCCTGGACGAAGGCCACTGGAGGCAGCGGCGCTTTCTGGACGCACGAAGATGACAAGCAAGCTGCTTGGCGCGCTTGAATTTAGAGCAACCCCTGCCGGTAACATCACCACTGCTTCAAAGCCGAGTATCAACGAGTTCTTTGCATACGAAGCCCGATGTTCCGAGTGTGGCGTGCCGTCGTGTTCTGCGAGTTGCAGAGCCGTTATTGTCGCTTTAACAGGATCGAAAGCTTCGCGCAACTCAACCGTAATAACGCGCGGCTTACCCTCTGTACGCCAAACGGTAAACTGTACCGGAACGTTTGGGCCTGCCTGCCTGAGCAACCGCGAGAAGTCATCGACGCCCCGAATCGAATGCGCACCAATGCGTGCTACTACATCTCCGGCGCGCAAACCGGCAATGGCCGCCGGAGTATTCGGCGGCACTGCTGTTAACAACACGCCTTGACCTCGCTGCATCATTTCAAAAGCTTGCTGGCGCGGCCATCCGCGAGATAACAAATTTGCTAGTGTGGTCATCGCTACAGCGTCGCCGCGCGCGCCGAGCCACGGTTGTGGAACGCTTGCACGACGGGTGAGCACACGCTTCACCGCTTGGTCCACGATGTCCGACGGCACTAGATATGCACTGCTGCTTGTGCGGCTTCGCTCAACAATGCCGACAAACTCGCCTGCCCTGCTTAGTGCGACCGCCCCGTCTATAGCGTGCCAGAGATGGGATGATGGAACGATCACTTCCAGCGACCGCCCTTCGAAAAGAGCGCTCTGAGGGTCGACTAACTTCCCTTCAAATTCGTTGAGGCGTATGTAAACGGTGTCAGCTTCTGCCTCTGCTTCTTTGATACGCTCTGGAGCAAACAACCGTACGGCCTGCTGCTCCATAAGCAGTTTTTCTTCGCCTACCTTACCTGCTTTCTTCATAGCGAAAACTTTTTGCTCGACTTCAGTGGAAGCTTCTTTCACAAGACGCGCTGAAGACGAAGGGAGCGCATCATCAACTTGTAGCAGTGACAATCCCGTCACGGCGTCAAGCCCGATAAACTTCGCTTTCGCTTGTGTACCATTCCGCCGCACAACCATTAAATCAACTGCATCTGCATCAACCGGGTTTGTGCCATGTTGCATCTCCAGCGACGAGTTGAGCGCTTCAACTTCGATGACAGCCTGCCGTAATCGCGCAACGACGGTCCGCCCATCTTTCAGCAAGTGCCCTACAACAATGTTCGTGTGGGCATTCGCCTCGTTCAACTGTTCGTCTTTGAAAGCGGTGACGGTCTGTGATC
>JACCTF010000961.1 GCA_013812565.1 Pyrinomonadaceae bacterium
TGCTCAAGAACTTGATCGCATCAAAGAGGTTAGACTTACCTACTCCATTAGCTCCGGCCACACAGGTGAACGGTCCAAATCGAACATCGACATCAACGAGGTTCTTGAAGCCCGAAACTTTTAAACGAGTTAGCATTACGCTACTCCTAAAACCAGCGTGTAGTTTGGCACTGTGGAAGCCTCCTATGTCCGGCGCGCCTGCACCCGTTGGCGAAACGCCGCCAGCGCCACGGATTGCCCCTGCTGCTTACTACGCTCGATAAACTCAGCCAGCAACTCGCCGCTTACCACCGCGAAAAAGCGGCTCGCCGATGCTTCAATATAATCATCACCGACCAGGTTGTAGATTTGTGCCCGCTCCCCGTTGTAGTGCCAAATCTCAGGCACTCCCAACGCGGCATAAATCGGAAACTTACTCAACGACTCGTGTGTCAGATCAATCTCGACGACGATGTCCGGCGGCGGATCAACGTTCAGATCGATCTTACGCTTGCCAATAATCGCCGCGGCATTCTGCACATAGAAGCTTGTGTCAGGCTCGGCGCCCGTCGCGGTGCGCTCACGCTTGTAGGTCGCCGAACCTCGCGTCTCCAGAGGCATGCCCAGCTCTTCTGACAAGACATGAGCTAGCCTTAAAATAAATTCTTTGTATTCTTCGTGTTCAGGCAGTGGACTCATAATCTCCAACCTTCCCTGGTCATAGCTCACACGTAAGCCGGCGCGCCCGGCCAATTCGTCCAGAAGTTGCTCGTATTCATCCCAATCCATGTGACGAAGCCGGAGCGTCGCGCCGGCGGGCAGGTGATCAATGGCTTCCAGGTAATCTGCGGTGTGTGTACTCATAAGAACTCCTCTGCTACTGCTGTTGTTCGTCGGCTTGATGCTTCGGGCGCATGTGCGGAAATAGAATCACATCGCGGATTGATTGTCGATTGGTCAAGATCATCATCAAACGGTCGATGCCGATGCCGATCCCGGCGGCGGGCGGCATGCCGTAGGCGAGAGCTTGCAGATAGTCTTCATCCATCGGCATCGCTTCTTCGTCGCCGCGCTCACGCTCGCTCAACTGTTCAAGAAAGCGTTCGTATTGTTCAACCGGGTCGTTCAATTCTGAGAATCCGTTCGCCACTTCCATACCGGCCATGAACAGCTCAAAACGTTCGGCGATCTGTGGGTTTGCCGGAGAAGCTTTGGCGAGCGGTGACACTGTTTTCGGAAAGTCTGTAATGAATGTCGGTTGAATCAACTCGGCTTCCGCGAGCATCTCGAATAGCTCGGCGATATGTCGGCCCATCTCGGCCTCAGCCGAAGCGTCTGCCGCATCTTCTTCATCAATTTCTACTTGTTTAAACTGCTGCCACGCTTCGGCGCTTACCTCACGCACGTGTGCTTTATTTATTTCTGCCGCAGCGTTTGTTGTTTCTGCTCCCTGATACGCGGCAACGGCAGTGCGCGTTTCATAGTGTCGCAGGAACTGCGTGAGTTGCCGCAATCGCTCTGGATCGTCAAGCCAACTTTCGTCGAACTGTTCGTCGCCGAGCGTGCGTAGTTCTTCAGGGAAGAAACGATTGATTGCTTGCTTCATCGTCAAGCGCTCAAGGGGACGGGCGAGGTCGATGGGATGCTCGCCGTATCGGACACAGAGGCTCCCGATTGTTTGCTGAACAGTAGTCCGCAAGAGTTCTTCGCAGAGGTTCATCATCCCGTTCACATCCATGTATGCGCAGTAAAACTCTAGCATCGTAAATTCAGGATTGTGGCGCGTCGAGATGCCTTCGTTGCGGAAGTTGCGGTTGAGTTCGTAGACGCGCTCGAAGCCGCCGACCACAAGCCGTTTCAAATAAAGTTCCGGGGCGATGCGCGCATAGAGCGGGATGTCGAGCGCGTTGTGGTGCGTCTTGAAAGGCTTGGCCGCCGCACCCGTCGCCAGCGGCGTGAGCATCGGCGTTTCGACTTCGATAAATCCATGATCGTCAAGAAAGCGACGCATCTCGCGCACCAGCCGGGCGCGCCGTTCAAACACCTCGCGCGTGGTGAGTTCGCCTGCTTCCTGTTCCACTTTCAGGCTTCCGGCGATCAAGTCCACATAACGCCTGCGCTGACGAATCTCAGGATCAGTGACGCCGTGCATTTTGTCCGGCATCGGCACAAGGGCTTTCGCGAGAAACTGTATCCCGCGCACGTGAACGGAGAGTTCGCCCGTTTTCGTTACAAACAGATGACCCGCCACGCCGATGAAGTCGCCGTGATCAAGCAGTTCGAGCAGTTGCCAACCGTCCGCTTCCGCGTTGTCACCCGTGACCGCTTTGGTCTCGCCCTTACGCACATAAATCTGTAAACGCGATACGCCGTCAGAGAGATGAACGAACGCTGATTTGCCCATCACGCGCGGCGGCGTCGCGATGCGTCCGGCGATGCGCACCTCAATGTCGTTCAACACGCGGTTAGCTTGTTCATGCTCCTCCGGCGAAGCCTGCTGGCCGGTCGCAGTTTTGGTCGCGAGGCGACTAAACTTCTCAAGCACAGCGGTCACCGTATCTTCGTGTGGAGGCTGAACCACTCGGCTGCGCTCGAAGCGGTTAGGGTAAGGGTTGCCGATGAGCGCCCGGATCGCTTCCAGATGTTCGCGGCGCGCACGCGTCTGATCGTTCTCTTCAATAAATGGCATGTCCATAACGTTCGGGTAGCTTCACTTTAGGATAGACGCGGATTATAGAAAGC
>JACCTF010000754.1 GCA_013812565.1 Pyrinomonadaceae bacterium
GGTCAGGCCGGTTTGACCCGACATCGACCACCCCGATACCGCCGAGTCCAGGAAAACTAGCTCCACGGTCAAATGTGACGTTGAAAGGTCTGCCGCTCGATACTCTGGTGCTTGAGTTGAACTGGAAGCCACCGAGAACGTAATCGACCACTTTGGGCGCATCCGACAAGAATCGTCGGTTGCGTCCGAACGGAAGATCAGCCACGTTGGTAAAGATAAACGTGTGTGTGCGATCCCAATCAGCCGGGCCGCGACCGAGTCCGCGATTGTAGAAGAACTGGTCGCCCTCGTTTTGGCGTGATTTCGCCAAAGTGTAGTTGGTAAAGATCGAGTAGTTGTTGCTGAAGCGACGCGTGAACTTCGCTTGCAGCGAATCGTAGCGGTTGTCGGCGCAGTTGCAGAAGAAGTCGATGTCCTGCGTCCAACCGAAGCGCTGGAAATAAGGTCGACGCCGATTCGTGTCAGTGCCGAAGTTAAACGGAGCCGGTTGGTTAATGTTTATTCCTGGGCCGTCGCCAGCGAAGCCGTGTGAGCCTTTGTTGCCGATGTAGCCGACCTCAAACGAGGAAGTAGTTGTTATTTGGTACTGCACCGTAAAGTTATAGGCATCAACCGTTGGCAAGCGTTGTTTGTCGGGCAACACACGAGCGAAAACGCCGTCGGGCAAGAAGAAGCGCCCGTTGGCTGGAAGCGATGTGTTCGGGACACCACCCCGATTAGGTGGCGCATTTAAGCCAAAGAGATTTGGCAGTTGCGGCCCTTGCCTCAGATTAAAGACGCTCTGGAAGCTTGAGGCGTTGTTGTTTTGCACAGCCAGCACCGGCAAGTTCTGTGTCACTGAGTGTCCAAACAATGAACCGAATACGCCGATGTCGTAGCTGCGTCCATAGCCTATGCGAACTACTAACTTCTCGGTTGGTTGGTAAGCGAGGCCAAACCGCGGAGCGAAGTTATAGCTGTTCTCGACGTTGCCCTGGAGGTTAGTATCGCCAATGCCGGCTGTGCGAATCTCGCCGGTGTTCAAGTCGAGGAATCCGCCGTTGCTCGGAGCGTTCAACTCTTGCGGATTTATAACGTCCATTCGCAAGCCATATGCGATTGTCAGCTTCGGCGTCGCGCGCCATGTGTCTTGTCCATAGTAGAAGTGACGCCACTGCCGCTCTGCCGCATCAGTCTGCTGACTGAAATACCGGCTGAAGTTAGTGACCTCACCAAGCAAGAAGGTGGCGAGTCCAAGACCGCCCGTATCCACGCCTTGCGTCGGACCACTATTAAACGTTAACTCGCCAGCGCGGTGACGGTCGCTCGGCACACGCAAGTTAAACGCGCGGCGCACGTCAACACCGAACTTGAGCGTGTGATTTCCAGCCGTCTTGGTTAGGTTGGTAACAACTTGATATTGATCTTCACTCTGCGTCAGCGGAGAATTTGAGCGGTTAACGCCAAGGCCGGTACCGAAGTTGAACCCGCCGCGACCCTCGACGAAGCCTGCGGGCAGACCAGAGGTGAATGTCGTATCAAGATTCAACCCTGGGATTCCGGCGTCTCTTGCCGGGGTAGTTCCGTAGTCGAAAGGTAATACGTTGACATTGTAACGGAAGAAACCAAACCGCACGTCAATGACCGCTGTTGACGAGAGTGTGTAGTCCGCGCCAAGCGCCAGGCTCTGGTTGCGTCCTTTAGATAAACCACCAAGCGTCACGAGTTCGGGGCCGCCGCCCTGACCGAAAGCGGTCGGGCCGTCGCGGAGAGAACCGAGAAAGCTGTAACGACCGAAGATGTTCAGCTTCTCAGTGAGCCGTCCATCAATGCGGACGTTATAAGCGTTAGCATTAAAGAGTTCGCTGCCGCTCGTCGCGAAGTTTTCACGAGTGCCACCGTCCGGCGCACCTGCGCGGTTCGGTAAAGGAATCAATCTTAAAAGGTTGAGGGCCTGCGGTGACAAGCGGCCCGTCGGAATGATGTTGCCGGCAAATGCCTGACGGCTAACTAAATTGCCGCCTGAACCAAATACACTGGTGGCCGGATCGAAGACCGGGAGGAGATTGCCGTTAGCATCTCGGTATTCACTTAAATTACCAGTGCGTGCTAAGACAGTTGGAACGGTGAGCAAGCGCGAACCGCCGTTTTTGCTGCGCGTTCCCTCATAGTCGGTAAAGAAGAACAGCTTGTCTTTGATGATGCGGCCGCCGACGGCCCCGCCGAACTGGTTTCGCAGTGTGTCGGGGATGATCTTTCCGGTCACAGTATCTTTCTGAGTTTGCGAAAAGGGGTTGCGGGCTTGCCCGACGTCGCTGCGCCGGAATATGAAGGCGCTGCCGAAGAAATCGTTTGCGCCGGATTTGGTTTGCACCGACACCACACCGGCAATTGCTTGGCCGAATTCAGCGTCGTAGTTCTGCGAGGTAATCTTTGTTTCGCCGATTGATTCGAGCGTCGGGTTGACGACGATGATGCCGAGGATCGGGTCGCGATTTTCAGTGCCGTCAAGTTGGTAGCCGGTGCCGCTGAAAGATTGACCGTTGACGATAGTCTGCGTTGAGCCTTGTGGATTCTCACTGGTGGCGTGCTGCCAACCGAGGGCTTGCGTACCCGGCGTCAAGAGCACGAACCGGGTAAAGTTGCGGCTCAGGATTGGCAAATCTGTTAGTTGACGCGACTCGAAGGTGGTCGCCACGTCGGCGCGGTCGGTCTTGAGAAGGTCGCCCTCAGAGCCCGTGACCGTGACCGTTTCCGTGACTTGCCCGGTTTCGAGCGTCACATCCGTGTTGGTCGACGTGTCAACGTTGATTGTAACGGGTGAGACAACTCCTAGCTTGAAGCCGGCTTTCTCTACTCTGACTTCATAAGTGCCCGGCAGCAATCGCTCTTTTACATAGTTCCCGGACTCATTAGTCTGAACTACGTCCGTGGTATTTCGTTCGATGCTTCTTACGGTGACGCTTGCTTCTGGAACAACCGCTCCGGCCGGGTCGGTGACTGTGCCGGAGACGCTCCCGTACACAGCCTGCGCACGACTCTCTGCCGGTAGCACCGCTGTCATCAGCAGTAGTCCAAACAGAAGCAATGAGAGTTTATTTCTAAACATAAAGGGGATACCTCCAAGAAATCGGCTTAGCAGCCGTAAATCTGTTGTTAAGGACTGGACACATAAATGAACCAGCCTGTTTTTTAGGTCGTAATTTTGTTTGGTATTGTGACAAACATACGCTCGCGCATAATTCGCTTCGGGAGCTTATCTTGGAAGCTAAACAGTAGACCCTGATAAGTAGAGCCAAGTTTGCATACCTCGTGCTTGCGTACTATCCGCAAAATACATTGTTACGAGGGATGTCTTGACTTGCGCTCCAGCAAACCAAAGGCCAGATTATTGCAACCTCTTTAAGCGCTTACGTAAACCCTTCAAGTAAAGAACTAAGCAGTGTGATATGCGGCCTAGTGCGGTGGCCGAGCAAGGTGAAAGTTGCGGAGTTAAGATGAGAATTCTGGATACATCCGAGTTTTTGGATGCAATCATTAATCAGTGTTCGACGCGAACTAAGGGACCGTCCATAAATAAGTGTAACAACTTCAGATCATCGCGGTTGATGGTCGGATTGAGTAGTTCCAGTCACCATGAAAATCAGCAGGAAAGAGGTTGACTGTCTCCAATTGCTTTTTGCTG
>JACCTF010000788.1 GCA_013812565.1 Pyrinomonadaceae bacterium
CTATAGATCGTAGAGTGGTCTACCTCCAAGCCACGCTCACGCATCATCTCCGCCAGATCACGGTACGACAGCGAGTAGCGACAGCACCATCTGACACACAGCAAGTTGATGGAGCTTTGATAATGGCACCATTTGAATGGATGCGAGTTATGCTTCACGATGTAACCTTATGTGGAGGGAAGATCATCGAATGGATCGGATTATAGCTGCGAACTCGTTTTCGCAACAGTACCGGGCGAAGTATGAAGTCCGTAGGCGCAACATCGGCGGTTTAGTATCAAAGTTGTGGCAGTGTTAGCCGGAATGCAGCCCCTCGCTCACTGTTCTTTACAGTAAGTGATCCACCATGCTGCAACACAATTTTATAAGCGATGGAAAGGCCGAGGCCGACCCCCTTCTCCTTAGTAGTAAAGAAAGGATCAAAGATACGTGTGGCGATGGCCGGATCGACGCCGCCCCCTTCGTCTTCCACTTCAATCACTACCGCTCCTTTTTCATCGCATAGGGTCCGCAGTACAACCCGACCTCCTTTCGGCATCGCTTGCAGCGCGTTGATGACTAGATTGAGGAGCACCTGCTTGATCTGTTCGGCATCAACGGTTACGAGCGGCAGATCGGACGCAAGGCTCATCTCTACACTCACGCTCTGCGACGCTGCTCGTTGGTCGATGAGGGTTGAAACGGAGCGCACGATCTCATTGACATGGGCGGGCGCGACGGCAGGTTTCGGCGGACGGGCGAAGCGCAAGAACTCCCCGACAAGCCCATCGAGACGGTCAACTTCGCGCTTGGCGATGTCGGCGAACTCGCGGCGTGGACTATCGGCGGGTAGACCATCCTCCATGATCTCGACCGCGCCTTTGATCGAGCCGAGCGGATTGCGGACCTCGTGAACCACTGCCGCCGAGAGTTCACCAAGCGAAGTGAGCCGGTCCGCTTGCAAGAGTTGCTCGAAAGTTTGACGCAAATCTGCATACGCCTTCTGAAGCTCGGCGGCTGTCCGCTCGGCGCGGGCCCGCGCGCGACGGCTACGATCTCCGAGCACCCCTGTGACAACGCCGACGATGTTGAACAACACGATTTCGGCGTATTGGTTGAGCGCATAACTGGGGTTGCTATGTTGCCAGTGAATCGCGATGTGTGGGATGTAGGCCAGGCTCGCGAAGAGGGCGGCACCGAGTCCGCCTCGCAAGCCGAAGAGCACGGCGGAAGCCAGCACCGGGATGTAGTAGAGCCGTTGATAAATCTCGTGCAGTGTAATCCGGTCGAGCGGAGTGGCAAGGTGCAGCGCCGTCACTAGCAGAATGCACAGGCCGATGCCTGCGATTTGAAGCGACGCGGAGGGCGCTCCCTTCACCGCTCACCACCTTCCGCTTCATCCGAAGCGGACACGGCAAGTCCATACTTCTGCATGCGGTAGATCAGTGCGCTGCGGGTGATGTCGAGGTAGCGCGCGGTGTGCGTCTGGTTGCCGCTGTGCATCTCTAATGCTTGGCTGATGATGTCGCGCTCCACCCGTTCGATAGAGAGTCCTTCCGGTGGAAGCTGGAGCAACAGGTTGGCAGCATGACCGGGCGACCGGCGAACACTGTCAGGCAGATCTTCGACGGTGATAGTTTCACCCTTCGCAAGCACAACCATGCGTTCAATGGTGTTCTCTAGTTCCCTCACGTTACCCAACCACGGGTATGCGGAGAGAGCGGCGTACACTTCACGTTCAATCTGTAAGTTCGGGCGGTTGTGGCGCTCGCTCGCACGTCTGAGGAAGTGTTCGGCAAGCAGCGGGATGTCTTCGCGGCGCTCGCGCAAAGGCGGCAGTTCGATGGGAACGACTGCAAGCCGGAAGTAGAGGTCTTCGCGGAACGTTCCGTCCGTCACCATTGTGAGCAAATTCCGGTTTGTTGCGGCGATGATACGCGCATCCGCTTTGCGCGGAGTGCTCTCGCCCAATCGTACTATCTCACCTTCTTGCAGAACACGCAGCAACTTCGGTTGCAAGGCAGGTGGCATGGCGCTGATCTCATCGAGGAAGAGCGTGCCACCCCGCGCCTCCTCGAACTTCCCTTTTGTGTCCGCAATGGCGCCGGTGAACGAGCCACGTTTGTGTCCGAATAATTCCGATTCAATCAACGTTTCGGGAATTGCCGCGCAGTTGATAGCGATGAACGGGCGATTAGCCCGTGTACTGTTAAAGTGGACACCACGCGCGATTAGCTCTTTGCCGGTGCCCGACTCGCCGGTAATCAGCACCGTGACATCCGAGCGGGACACACGCTCTACGCGGTCGAGCACGCTTTGCATCCCGCCAGAAGTGCCAATCACGTTCTCTAACCGGAAGCGTTCATGGACAAGCCGACGCAGGCGCCGGTTCTCAGAGATGGTCTGCCCGAAGGCGAGCGCCTTCTGCACGGTCAGCAGAATCTGATCGCGGTTGAAGGGCTTTGAAATGTAATCAAACGCGCCGGCGCGCATTGCATCGACGGCAGTTTCCACATCGCCGTAAGCAGTGATGACAACCACCGGTGTTTCAGCATGGATTGCGCTCGCGCGTCGCAGCAGTTCGAGGCCTGAAAGACCAGGCATCCGTAGATCGGTGATGAGGCAATCCACCTCACGCCCGGTGAAGATGTCGAGCGCAAGCAGTCCGTCCGGGGCGGTGAGAACTTCGTAGCCCGCTTCCCGCAACTGAAATTCGAGCACGCGCCGTAATGAGTCGTCATCATCCGCAATCAGGATTGTTGACGCGGCATGACGATCAAGGCTCTGTTCCTCTTTAGGAGACACGCGGTTCATATACGCTTCAAGACGCAGAGGACGGCGGGCTTTGAGGTGTTGTAGCCGAGCGCTGATCGCTGTTTGCCCACGCTTGAATGGCGCGCAACGTTTCAATGGCTTCACTCGTGCGGCCTGCCATGACTTGCTCGCTAAAGCGCATGTAAATTTGCGCTAGATGGTCGATGGTGCGCGCATCCTCACCGATTGATTCGGCAACGGCTCTAGCCACATCGTCGCGCGTAACGCTGGGGCGACCTTGAAGCATTCGGATGTGACTGATGATGCGCATCGCCGGGCTGTCGAGTTGCCGGTGAAAAGCAATGATCGCATCTTCAAGTGCGCGTAACTCCCGCTCGCGCCAGTTAGAGCGCCATAAAGACCAGCCGAAGGCGACGGCGATGAAGAGAAATACACTACGAAAAACGAACTGGGTAATGCCGGGTTGC
>JACCTF010000789.1 GCA_013812565.1 Pyrinomonadaceae bacterium
CTACGGCAACGATGGGGCATTACGCGATCACCAGCGGCAGGAGCGCGCCGACCTAAAGCACGATCAACGTCATGAGAAAGAGAACCGCAAGCAGCACCAGCGGCGCGAGCGGAATGGCAGCTACAACAATGACGGCTACTACCGTGACGACCGCTACAACAATGGCCGCTATAACAATCAGGGGCGTTACAATGATCGCTACAAAATGGGGCCGCTATAATGATCGCGACCATAATGAGCATGATCGTAATGACCACGGTCGGCGCAATAACCCTAATAGAATCAACACTCGCATACCGGAAATGCGAGTGACAAGTTGGCGAATTTGTCAAGCTAATCCATGAAAAATCGACTTTGCAAAAGCCCTGAGAGCGGCAGTAGCACCAGAGGTCCTTCAGATTATAATGATGTATGCTCGACTACCGTCTTGAACTCATCGACGACCACCCAGGATTGACCACCTTGATCGACCGTATCGACTCGGCTCATGCTCTCGCACTCGATATCGAGACTATCAACTGGTGGGATCCTCAATCTGAGCGCGTCGCTCTGCTCCAACTTGCCTTCCGCGAAGGCCGCCAGCCGCAGGTCGTAATCATTGACGCGCTCGCCCAACTTGATCTCGAACCTCTCCGCCTGCCCTTCGAGCAGCGCAGAACGACCAAAGCGATCCACAATGCCGGCTACGATGCGGTGCGACTCTCCCGCCACTTCCGGATTAACACCTCACCCATCCATGACACGATGCTCGCCGCCAGGCGTAGTGGCGAAAGACGGTGTTCACTGCAAGCACAGGCGCAGACCCACTTGGGGCTGCAACTCGACAAGATGGAACAGCGAAGCGATTGGAGCCGTCGTCCGCTTGGCGAAGCGCAGCTACGTTATGCTGCCCTTGATGCAGTCTGCACACTGTTGCTTTACGAAGACCAGATCGGGAGGGGCTTGCACGGTGATTACGAGTTGCGTGAGAGGACGCAGCAGCGACAAACATCGCTGCCGCTCAGCGATGCCCCAAGCTTCACCCCGGGGCCGAGTGGAAGTCGAGCACCTGAAGATGTGGAGGCGTCCGCGGCGGCTGGCCTAAGTGCCCCGGCACAGGCATTACTCGGCATTGTGACCGAACTGGCAGGGCGCTACAGTCCAGAACGACTGGCTGCATCGGTAGGCAGCGAGCGGGTGGGATTAGCGGGCTGGATCATTGACCGGGTGTTAGGGTCGGAGACAGATGTGGACGAAGACACCGCTAAGATTGAGATTGCTGGATTGTGCGAGCGGGGTCTCGTGAGGCTCACCGCGATGCGCCGATTGGAAGCAACCGAACCCGGTACGCACCTTTGGCAGCGGGTAAAACCAGTTTGAGTTTCAAGCTTCCAGTTTGTTAATGAAAGCTGGTTCCATTGCAACAAATGGTTTGAGGTGGGCGAAGGACGGGAGCGCCTCTGCAACTATGCGGCTACTTGGAAGCGGCTTGAGACCAACTTGCTGCCATAGCCAATCTACATGAGGCACACCGGTCATGTGCGGACGTTTGCTGACAGTGCTGATCTTGATCTGGCTGCCCGAGCGGTGCGGCCCTCACCCTCGGGCAGCATACATTCCACCCTCGGCTCCTGCCGCACAACGCCAGCGCTCCGGCTGCTACCGGCTAGCCCATCTACAGGCGCGTGGCTGCTAGATATTTACAGACTCTATCAACGCTAGTTTTGCTTGGTAGGTGAGAAATCCACTCCGCCTTGATCAATCCGACTCACTCATACGAATCAGTTCTTGAAACCTCATCGCATCTTCTCTCATCCGCACATTATTGAACAGCACGTAAGACATCTTATCCTTCGGTAGCAGCCTGATTAACTCTTCCAATTCATCATCTTCATAGACGTACCTCCATCCTTTGCGTCCATGCAGCCGGAAGTAGCATTGATCCGGCGTCTGCGTCCTCGTAGCGAAAGGATCAACCACGTGCACCAAATCAAGTTCATGGCAGAGTGTGCGTATCAGATCGTCCGCCCAGCCGCCACGCGGCTCCCAGAGAAACTGGAGCCCTCCGCTCCGTTCAATGGAAGCGAAGAAGCTGCGCATGTTCTCCACATGCCCACGGATAGGCGTAAAGCTCGCCGGACATTGGAACAAGATCCGCCGCGCCCCCAGCGCCTGAGCGCAGGCGAGCGTCGTTGCCCATGCCTCCTTAACGATTGGTGTCGGACGAAATGAGCCGCACTGCGTTCGCTCCAACTCAGTGAGTTCCTTCTTGAGGCGCTTGTAGGTGGGGCTGCGCGCCTCATGCGTGATGAGCTGCCAAGCTTTCAAGGTGAACTCGAAACCCTGCGGCGCATCCTGACGCCAGCGCTCAAGCGTCGAAATTCGTGGCGGCTGGTAGAAGGTTTGCTGCACTTCGACGACCGGATAGTGCAGGGTGTATTCTGCCATCGCTGAACGAAAGCCGCAGCACCCGACTTTGATTAACCCTTTAGCTTTCATTCAACAACCGCGGCAACATCCCCTACTCACTCATCGCCGGCGGGCGCGTTAACAAAGTTGTACCGATCACTTCCTGCCAGCGTCTCGGCCGAGTGAATCGGCGTGGGGTGTGGTATCGGTCGCTTCTAAGTATACTTCGGCCCATGACACTGCCGCACGACACACCAGCGGATGAAGGTCTTGCCAGATTGCTCTCGGCGCTGGCGCCGCGCCTGCTTACTGCGAAGGCTGAATTGGTGGCAGAGATCGAGGCACGAATGTCGGTCCTGCTAGGCGTCGAGGTGCGCGAAGCATTCCGTGCAGTTGCTGCGCAACAGCAACACGCTGCGCCGTCTATGAACCTCGACCGCGCTCACAAGGTCGGCGCTGGTGCTCGTCGCTCACGTGTTGACAGAGGCGGTGCACGGAGCCGGGAAGTATTCGACAGACAGCATATAAACGATCTGCCGGATCACGACCGGCATGTTTGAAGTTCCAAGCTATGGTCAAGCAGAAGAACAGCCAGGGTGCACGGCGGCAAGCGAAAACTGCCGCCCAAGCGCCGCCCACAATCAACGTTGAGATTGCCGCTACCGGTGCAGTCATCTCGCCTGAAGCCAGAGCTGTGACACCGCTGATGAGCAAAGTGTATTGTAGGACTACTCATCGCTGCGCCCAAGTATTGGGATCGGCACGGAGTGTTGCACTTCACAGGCGAGCAACACGAGGGCGAGTGGCGCACGGCTTTGCATCAAGTGCTTGATGTGACAGGGGTGGGGAGCGTAACGGCGAGCAAGGCATTGCAGTGGATGCACAAGGAGAAGATCATTAGCTACTACTCAGGCAAGAACGGCTACGGCATCCACATCGTTTTCAATAAAGTTCAGTAAGCTACTCAACAACCTCACCAAACAGATTAGCCACAAAGCTGAAAACGCCAATGTTGAAAACAAAGGACTTATCAGGCATGACCAGAAAAGAGTCGCACACAGGTACTGAGAATATTGTAAATAAAAGCATTGACGATCATATTTGCTGAGGATATTATTGCAATGTGTTACTAAATATGCAGGTTGATGTCGTCAAATATTGTCCTAAGTAACTTGGAGGTGCCTTGTCTAGCTCTGAGCATATCTCGGTCACTGAAGCGTGTGAGTTCTTGGGAGTTTCACCAGACACTTTCCGTCGTATTGTCCGTGATCTTAACCTCCCGACAGTAAGTGATCCAACTGACGCGAGAGTTAAACTCTACAGTCGCGCATCTATTTTAGCGCTCAGGCAACGGCCCTTAGCGATTCCTACTCGGCACAGGGTTATTACACTGAGTAACAACAAGGGTGGAGTAAGTAAGACTACTTCAGCCATCTCATTGGCTGCCGAAGCTGCTGCTGATGGCTTCAAAGTTTTACTTATTGACTCAGCCCCACAAGCATCTGCAACCGTTTCTCTTCTAGACGATCCAAATTGGAATTTGGAAAGTGACCAGGGAATTCTCTTATCTTGGCTCAAAGGTGACGCGCCATTTCAGGAACTTATCAAACCCATTCGCTACAGAAATTATCAGCTAGATCTAATTCCTAGTTCGCCCAAGAATGACCAGATTGATCGAGCAAACCCTCTAGAAGCTGTACCAGCACTGCGAGAATTCTTCGAAAGTTGGCATGACTCTCCGTACGATTATATATTTATAGATACCGACCCATCTTTCGGAACTCTAGTTTCCATGGCACAGGTAGGTAGTCACTTTGTTATCTGCCCCGTGCAAGCAGATGTCCTTTCTGTTGATGGTACTATTCAACTAACTCGACAGTTACAGCGTGCACGAAATCTCACTAAAAGCCAATTTCCTTCTCTTCTTGGCTTTTTCTTATCACGTTTTGATTCTAGGCGGAGAGTTTGTAAGGAGGCCCTAGACACGCTTAAAGCTGCTTATCCTGACGCAGTTTTTGAGAGCGTGATTCCGGATAACGTTCGTTTAACGGAAAGTCCAGGCCAAAAGGCTCCAATTAACTTAACTGCTCCTGATTCTAAAGGCGCACATGCCTATAAGGCTTTGTGGAAGGAGGTTCGGGAACGTGTCGAACGAGCAGTCGCCCCCAATGCCGCCAGTGCGTGACGTTGTTCCCTACAAGCCTGGTAAACGTCAATCAACCTTCAGGCGTTTGAATCTGCAATTCTCTGGAACTGCGCTAGAAGAGGCTATCGAACAACGCGATAAATCAGCTCGCGATCGTGCGGCTTCAATTGATGCAAATAAAACTGAGCTTTCAGTAGATAGTAAGGATACTTCATCAGCTAAACGAGAAACTACTCCCGTATCTACGGCAGCAACTACTCCCGTAGATACTCCAGTAATTCCTATTGAAACATCCTTCCCATCATCTTACTTAAATGCAGACTTTAGTCGAAAAGATGAAGTAAGCGATGACTTGCATCTGCAAGAGGCTGCTCCCGTAGATACTCCAGCAGATACTCCCGTAGTTACTGGCGTAGCATCAGATAGTCAGAATGCTTTTAGTGGGGGTAATCTAACCTATGAATCACCGTCAGAAAACCTTGCTACAGACCCAGGCTTAGACAACAATTTATTCGGGGCATCCCATAGTAGAGAAGTAGGGAAAGACCAACAGGCGTTCGTGTCACGTGCTTTGAAGAATGAGGGTCGCACCAATGAAGACGATTTCGTTCTAACAGAACCGCTTGATGCCACCCACTCTGGTTCCGAGCAAAAAATTTACTCAGTGATGTACCGTGAAACTATTAGCAAGAATGGGAATAGAGAGCGTCATTTTGGGTTCAAGGAGCTTTCAAAAAGGACAGGTATTAGATCTGATTACACAATTCGAAAGGCTATTGATGGATTAATTGATAAACGCTCCATCGAGATTGTTAGATATACTCATGGGAATCCTTTAGGACCACGGTACCGCATCTATAAGCCCCGAGAGATAGAACAGCGAAGACGCTCTGCATGCATTGTTATTGATCTACAATCTAAGAAGATCGTCAAAGCTGAAAGCAGTCCTCACCTTACGGAAGAATACCAGCAGTATGGTTCCACTCCCGTACGTACTCCCGTATCCACTTCCGTAGCTACTGGTGGTAAAAACTACGGGGGTACTCCCGCAAACTCTACGGGTGTTACTCCCGCAAATATTGCGGGAGATATTAAATATATAAATAGAGGCTTAGGGAGAGAGGCTCCAGCTACGTCGTCATTATCAAAATCAAGCGGCGAAGACACCGACGAAGACAGTGCTTATCTTGAGGCCATCCGGGATGTCTATGAACGCGTAACGGGGAATACGTGGACTACCGCGGACACCATTACAGCACAGCGTGCACAGGAGGTACCCGTTGAATTATGGGGCATCGCTATTTGCTACTGCGTTGACAGGGCGCCCAATCACAAATTTGATCGGCTCGCATACGTGTTAGAAGAAGCTCGGCGCCACTATGAAGAGATGAGTAAATTCAGCAAGAGTGATCTACAAGTTATCTTAAAGCATAGTATCCGCGTAATTCAACGAGCACGCGGGTCAGGCATCTGGGAACCACGTGCACCTGAGACTTCAACTTGATGCCCACAAAAGGGCACTTCAAGCCAACTTAGTAATTTGCCCGCCTGGCAGTGATGCTATGCTCCGCCGAAACCAGTTATGGACACACACATAGATCAACTTCAGGACGAAGCCGCATCACTCACAGCTTCGCCTGCTATTCACAAGCATGAGGAGCAACAAGGATGGCTAACCAAGACACACTAACAGATCAAAACCGTCGCAATTTTCTCGCAGGATTGGCGACAACCGGTGCAGTAGCTACCTTGGGGAACGGGCAGAGCCCCAGCACTCCCAGCGCTCCCGTGGTAGCTGCCACCTATCCGGTGGTCGAGCCCACATCAGCAGATGAGGTCATCAAGATCATATGTACAGAGAAATTATCTTCTGCCGAAGTGGAACAGATTCAATCCGCGGGTAGGAACATCGAGTTGCGCATGCTCGCCGACCGGTCGGAGTTGAAACGCGAGGTCCCCGAGGCGGAGGTCATTCTCGGGTCAGTCAACGGTGAAACTATGCTGACGGCGAAGAAGTTGAAGTGGGTGCAGACCTGGGGCGCCGGCGTCGAAGGCTCGCCCAAGGAACTCATGGAGCATCCATGCGTGCTCACCAACATGCAACGCATCTTTGCACCGGTGATCGCCGAGACCGCCATCGGGTTGCTGCTGAGCCTGACACGCGGCTTGGCGCAAGACTCTATTCCGGCCTTTAAGCAGCGCCAGTGGATGCGTGGGCCGAGCAGTGTTGTGCTGGATGACCTCTATGACAAAACCATCGGGATCGTCGGCATGGGTGGCATCGGATCAGAGACTGCGCGCCGCCTCCATTACGGCTTTAACATGCGCGTGCTTGGGACAGACGCAAAGCCGATGCCCAAACCGGAGTTCGTCGCCGAGTTGCACGATCCCGGCTGGCTGATGGAGATGGTGCCGCCGGTGGACGTGTTGATGAGCGCCGCCCCACTTACCAAGGAGACGCTGTCCTTCGCCAAAATTCCATGTGGTTGTAAAGAATTGACTTCCGCGGCTGCATCACAACACACTTGCTGCCATGATCAAACTGGCTCTGGTGCAAATAGGTTCACAAGTTGAAATTGGCTACCATATACCGTGGAAAATGCATCGCAGCTTTACTATATCTTGTATGCAATTGAAATTTTGCACCAGCAATCATGAAGCGGTGCTTCTCCACTATCGATGAAAATATGCATAAGCCGCGCTACCCTCTGGATGACCGCTGGTGGCGATAAGGTCGTAAGGTTCTTGGTGTCCGTCAACCCGTGCACCAGCATGACC
>JACCTF010000851.1 GCA_013812565.1 Pyrinomonadaceae bacterium
GTATACGTCCGTGGCAATTACCAGGATGATCTCTTCGGTCGAGCCTCGCAGTTCCCGGACACTCCGTCGCCGGATTTCTTAAGCTCGCCGAAAGGCTTGGCTGCTAACTATACTTGGACCATCAACAGCAAAATGGTCAACAGTTTCACCTACGGCTTGACCCGTGAAGCTTTCACCGACCAGGGCGATTCAACAGAAAACTCGATCTCTTTCAGATTCGTCTTCTCGCCGCGCGCCTTCACACGAACATTGAGCCGCACAACGCCGGTGCATAACTTCACCGACGACTTCTCGCTGACGGCGGGCAATCACGGTCTCCAATTCGGCACCAACATCCGGCTTATTCGTAACGACCGAACCAGCTTCGCCAACTCCTATGACGACGCGATTGCTAACCCATCGTTCTATCAAGGTTCTGGGAACGTGCTGAACCGGCCGATCTCGGGTATCGGAGCGGGCTTTACTTCACCAGTGAGTAATGCTGTGTCGGCGGTGCTTGGGCGATTTTCACAATACTCTGCGAACTTCAATTTCGACCGTGAGGGAAATCTGCTGCCTGCCGGCACAGGTATCCAGCGCGAATTCGCGACAGAAGAGTATGACGTATATGCCCAAGACGTTTGGAGAGTTCGTCCAAACTTGACCCTGACCCTCGGGCTACGATATGGGCTGAGCCGTCCGGTGTATGAAACCAGCGGCTTGCAGGTCAAACCGACGGTTAGCCTCGGAGAGTTTTTCGAGCGAAGAAGAGCCGGAGCCGCTGTCGGCCGGCCTGTCAACGACTTGATCACGGTGGACCTGGCTGGGCCGGCAAATGATCGGCCGGGATACTATGAGTGGGACAAAAACAATGTCCAACCGCGCATCGCTTTTGCTTATTCGCCTGACTTCAAGAGCGGTTTCTTGCATAAGCTTTTCGGAGACGCGAGTGATTCGGTTATCCGCGGCGGTTTCGCGATGACCAATGATTATTACGGTCAGCAGTTGGCGGTTTCGTTCGATCTCAACAGCACGCTCGGTTTTTCTTCCGCCCAAACGATCTCCGCTAATTCTTATAACGTTACGACTCGTCCGGCACCGCTCTTCACTGGTTTTGGGCAGAACGTTCGTGCGTTGCCGAGGCTACCCATTCCGGGGAATCTGACTTTCCCGTTGACAACACCGGCTGATGAAGCGGAACGAATTGAGTCGTCACTTGATGACACTCTTATCGCGCCGACCAACTACAGTTGGAATGTTTCTTTCGAACGCCAGATGCCCGCCGGGTTGCTCGTCTCCGCGTCTTACATCGGCCGTTCCGCGCGAGCTTTGCTCGGCACACGCGACATCATGCACCTTAACAACCTGGTCGATCCAAGATCGGGCGTGGATTGGTACACCGCGGCGGGGCAGTTGGCTGATCTACGTTCAGCTAACACGCCGATAGGGAGCGTGCAGCCGATTCCCTATTTTGAGAATCTCTTTCCGGGCATCGGCTCGGCGATCTTCGACGATCCGATCTTAACACCTACGCAAGCGGCCTACTCGCTGGTTGCAAGAGATGGCGAGGACATCTTGGATTGGACGTACGTTCAATCCAACGACCTGCTTGATGATCTGTCTATCTTGGGACCGAATGCTTTCTTCCACCCGCAGTACGCCGCTTTCGCCACCTTTAGCAACATCGGTAGTTCCGACTACCATGCCGGCACGCTCAGCGTCCGCCAGCGTCTGGGACGAAGCCTGCTCTATGACTTCAACTATACACTTTCGAAGTCGATGGACACTGGCTCAGGTCTACAAAGCAGCACCTCTTATGACACTGCATTCATTATTAACCCACTGTCCCCTGATCTTAATAGGTCTGTGTCGGATTTTGACCTCAGACACATTGTTAATGCCAATGCTATATGGCAGCTTCCGGTGGGACGTGGGCGAGCGTTGCTCGGTGACTCCCCCGGATTCATCGACGCGATAATCGGCGGCTGGCAACTATCGGGAATCTACCGGTGGAACAGTGGGCGGCCGGTGCAAACGCCATTCGATGCTTCGCAGTGGGCCACTAACTGGAACGCGCAAAGCAATGGCGTGCGGATCAGACCACTCCAAGAGTCTCCCACCCGCGGCGGCACCGCAGCGCCTAACTTGTTCTCTGATCCGACCGCCGCCTATCGGAGTTTCCGAAATGCAAGGGCCGGTGAGGTAGGCGACCGTAACGTTTTCAGGCGTCCAGGTTATATCGTGCTGGACGCAGGGCTATCAAAATCGTTCACGATGCCTTGGAGCGAAAGCCATACGCTCCAGTTCCGCGCCGAAGTCTTCAATGTAACCAACACACAGCGCATGGGTACGTTGCTTGGAGGCCGCGACGGCTTGGGTCTCGGGCAAGACCCGGATTTGAATGATCCACAACCAGCCTTCGGGAACTTCACCGAAATTCAAGGCGCACCGCGCGTCATGCAGTTCGGCTTGCGTTATCAGTTCTAACTTCGCGCGAGTGCTCTCGCGTGTTCGTGCGGGTTGGAGCCTAAGGCTTCAGCCCGCTTTTATGTGCTCATAGATGGCAGCAACAGCAACCAAATGTTTTCGCTTCAGGTGTCATACCACTTTACAATGATGACCGTGCATTACACGATAATTCGGCCTTTCAAGGAGGCCGCAATGAAGCGAGGAATGCTTGCCGTCTGGGAAGATGCCCATCAATTGTGTGAACTGATGAGCCAACAA
>JACCTF010000853.1 GCA_013812565.1 Pyrinomonadaceae bacterium
GCCCAGCCGTGCGTCCGGTCAACGATCCATAAACGTTCGAGCGAATGCGAGGTGCCGCTCGACTCTGTGTTCCACCTAATGCCGCCATCAGTTGTGTGGATGACAGTGCCTTCAGCCCCCACCGCCCAGCCTTCAGTTTCGTTTATAAACTTAACGTCGTAGAGATCGGCTTGCACGTTCGATACTTGCGCGCGCCACGTGCGACCGCCGTCGGTTGTGGCAGACACGCGGCCCGCAGCGCCAACCGCCCAGCCGCGTCGCTCGTCAACGAAAGCCACCCCATTGAGACGCGTGTTCATAGTATCGACAAGAGCGTCAGCGAACCAGGTTTCACCGGCGTCTGTTGTGCGAAGCACAGTCGCGCCGGTGCCGACGAGCCAGCCCTGCCGGTCGCCAATGAGCGCGCCGTCGAGCAGCAAACGCCGGGTCGGGGTGCGCTGTCTAGTCCAGCTTGTGCCGCCGTCGCGCGTCATGAAAAGCGCGCCTGTTTCGCCGAAGACCCAACCGAGTTCATTGTTCGCAAACATGATTCGCACCAGACGGATGTCCACATCGCTGTCTTTAATGTCAACGCGCGTCCATGTCGCGCCCGCGTCCGTCGTGCGCATCAAGTAGGCGCGCGGCTCGTCCTTAGCCTTAAGCAGGTAGACGCTTCTCTCACAGACAAGCCAGCCTGTTTGGGCATCGATAAAATTGATGTCGCGTAGAGCGTCGGGCGTCGGGCGTCGGCGCATCTGCCAGTTTTTGCCGCCGTCTTCGGTCGCGAGCAGCACGCCGCCCCCGCCGATTGCCCATCCCCGATTTTGATCATGGAAATGAACGTCATGGAGCCAAGCCAGTGTACCCGAACGCTGGGGAGTCCACGCGCCCGAGGCATGAGTGCTCGGCAGCGGCAGACACACAAGAACCAACAGGCTAAGACGCAAAAGGCAGTAGGCAGTAGGCAATAGGGAGTAGGCAGTAGGCAGAAAGCAGAAAGCAGTAGGCAAGCGTTGATTCGATCTCATCGTGTCAGGCTGATATTTTATCTGCTGCTGTATTATCTCCGGCTGCCTTCTGCTTTCTGCCTTCCTTAATAGCCTCCGGTGAAGATTCGTGCAAAGCTGATGATCGGAAGATATTGCAGAATAGCATTGACGGTCTTAAATCTATTGCCGGGCACAAACACCTGATCGCCGGGCGCGAGGTAGTCCATATCAGGAGCTTTCCCTTTTTCAATCATGGCGATGTTGATTATCTTCGGTTGAAGAAGCCCATCCGGTTGGCGGCGCAAAAGCACCACCTTCTTCTTATCGCCGGTGCGAAGAACGCCTCCCGACTCCGTGATGGCTTCATAGACGGACAGGCGGCGGGTCATCGGTTTGATCCCCGGCTGGACAACATCACCGAGCACGCTGTAACGAGCCGACCTGGCTTGATCGAGCGAGACTGACACTTTGGGATCAATGATGTATTCGTCGAGTCGCTTGGTCAGCTCCACTTGTATTTGCTCGGTCGTTTTACCGCCGACGCGAATGCCGTCCGAGATCAGCGGGTAAGCGATGATCCCGGTCGGAGGAACCACAATGTTAGCCTTGGAATAACGCTCATGACCAAAGACAGTGATCGAGACGATGTCCTCTGGGCCGAGACGATAGCTGCTCATGAAGTTGTTGTAGTGAAGCAGAATGGATGCCTCTTCTTCAGACTTATCTTCGCGGCGTTGGATTAATCCTTCGGCGGAGACATCACTGCTCCGGGTACCACCGACGGGAATGGCGGCGGTCCCTTCTTGCTTCTCAACAGAAGACGGAGATGCGGCGGTCGGCTCCGGCGTTTCAACGCGGCGCTCTCTTTGCTGCTCTAGTTGTTGCTCTTTTTGTTGGACATCACGAGGCTCGTTCGGCGTCTGTGTGCGAGCTTTGGGCGACGATGCTTCGGCCGGGGACGACGGAGGCAGGGCAGGGGTCGATTGCGGCCGAGAAACCGTCGACGGCTGCCGCTCGGCTTGAGGCATCTTTTGCGATGTCGGCTGTTGCTGCGCTAAAGCAGTGGGCTGAACTGTCGTTGTCGCAAGTGCGATGATGAAGGTAATCGTTTTGAGTTGTGCTTTCATGTTTAATTCTCCAGCCAAAGTTCAAAATCCTTGGGTCAGCGCGCACCGCGACCAAAGAGAATCGTCTTCACGGTTTCAAACAGGATCATGGCATCAAGTAGTAAAGTCTGGTTTTTGATGTAGTAAAGATCGTACTGAAGCTTCTGCCGGGCGTCCTCGATCGAAGAGCCATAAGGGTATTTGATTTGCGCCCAGCCGGTCAGCCCCGGTGCGACCAAGTGACGTTGTTCATAGTAGGGAATCTCATCGGCAAGTTGCGCGACGAAGTGTGGCCGCTCAGGACGTGGGCCGATGAAGCTCATCTCACCCTTCAGAATATTCCAGAACTGCGGAATCTCATCGACGCGAATTTTGCGTATGATACGTCCCACGCGCGTCACGCGGTTATCGGCGCTGTTCGCCCATACCGGACCGTTCTTCTCTGCGTCGGTGCGCATTGAACGGAATTTGAGCACCTTAAAGACTCGATCGTTCTTGCCGACGCGCTCTTGGCTGTAAAGCACTGGTCCCGGGGAATCGAGCTTGATAAGGATGGCGGTTATGATAGCAATCGGCAGCGAAACGACGGCGCCGACCAACGCGAGACCGCGATGCGACACCGCGCGGACAAAACCGCTGATCCGGGCTTTTCGTTTGCGTGGCGTAAAGATAAGCCACGAGGGGCGCATCATCTCCAGATGAACCCGCCCGGTTAGTTTCTCGAAGAAGGAAGCGCAATCATCAATCGCGACGTCGCCCGAAAGGCTTAAATCCAAAAGCTGCTGCATCGGAAGTTGACCGCGTTGTTCTCCGAGAGCCACAACCACACGATCTACTTTTTCGCGCCGGACTATTTCTTCCAAGTCTGTCGTTAAACCGATAACCCGCGGGTTAAACAGACTCTGCCCGACAAGCTCCGGCTTATTATCAACAAAGCCGATGATGCGATAGCCTGCGTCGCGGCGCTCCAACGCTTCGCGCGCGATCTCAATAGCGTTGTCACCGGACCCGATGATCAAGATGCGTTCGCCAAGACTCGGATGACCCATCAACCAGTGAATCGAGATTCGCCAACAAACCATCAGCATCAGGGCAAGCAAGGATGAGATGAGCGTTACTCCGCGCCCGATCATTAACTCCGGGGCAACGTAGAAAACCCCGGCCAGGGCGACCCACGCGAAACCGAGCGCTTGAATAAGGCGCAAGACAAGCTCGCGCCGGTTGTGCATCACGACAAAATCGTACAGGTCATACAGGTAAAAAGCGCTTAAGCAGAAGATGGTGGCGATCACCGCTTTATGTAGACCGTACTTCAGGAAGAGTTCAACGCGCGCGTCTTCTATGCCAAGCCTTATGTAGGCGGCCGCCACGACGCTGCCGTACAACAGCGCTGCTTCGGCCACTACCAGCAATAGCGTGCGAACGTTGAAACGCGGACGGTTCAAGAAGCGACAACCTCCTCCTCTGCTACTGTAACGGTCTCGTCTACCTCGGTCGCGCCCTTCCGTTGGTAGTTACGGCGCTGGTAATAGTAGTCACTCTGATTCAGTTGTTCATCTGTGCCATTTAAGACAACGCCGAGCAATCTCTCGTGCGGCAGGTGTTCGATGAGATTATCGATGACCGCGTAAGGAGTCTTCCCGGCACGAACAACCAGTATCGCACTGTCGGCGCGGTTGATTAGCACCGTGGCATCAGTGAAGATGCCGAGCGGCGGCGCATCAATAATGATGTAGTCAAACATACGGCGGAGATCACCGAGCACCTGAAGGAACTTTGGGCCGGACAACAGTTCGGCAACATCGTCGCGCGCCGCGCCGCCGGGCAGCAGGTACAATCCGGCGGGCTCAACCCGGAGGATTGTTTGCTGAAGCTCGGCTTCACCGGCGAGCACTTCGGAAAGCCCGATTGGCGCATCAAGGCCGAGATACTCCGCGGCGCATGGATGGCGCAGGTCACCATCGACAAGCAGCGCGCGCACGCCATCAGTTTGGGCGAGCAACCAAGCAAGGTTGAGCGACGTGAGAGTCTTGCCTTCCATGACGCCGGCACTGGTCAGTACGAAGGCCTGCATCTTGTGGCGTTCGGCGGCATGCAGCACGCTGGTGCGCAGCGAGCGGAACTGTTCGCAGTAAGGCGAGCGCGGCTCGGTTATCGCGACCAGGTGTGGTTCGACACGCGCGGCAGAAACTTCTAC
>JACCTF010000882.1 GCA_013812565.1 Pyrinomonadaceae bacterium
TTGACAGGAGGTACTTAGCAATCTATGATGCGCCTCCTAGTTCAGACATATACGTCCAGGTTCACATAGGTGAATCGATCATACCAAGACGATTGCTTCGTTTGTTAGTTCAGCGCAAGCGAAGGCACTTCAGCCAGCTAACCGCTTAACATCAAGCGTGCATTCAGGGTTTCCAGTTCACTCAGCCTGAGTGAGGGTCGCTTCATAAGCCAGAGTCATCCTCCGTGCACGTTTGAAAGAGCGGAGAGGCGAATTACTTGCACATTCCAACAACTCTAAAGCCAGCGTTTCCTTAGCTAACGTAAAACTTAGGATGAAGCTCGGTCTGCCAGAGCAACTACTCAACATCGCTTACCTGGCTGCCATCATGGGCATCGGGTTGGCGTTGAAGCGGTTACGGCCAAGGCATATTGGTCTACTTCCGCAGCGGGTGGTGGGCGCTCGCGCGGTCCGGTTAATCCTCCTGACAGTAGGCGACAACTACTCCGCTCGGAGCACCGCTCAGGCATGCGAATCGCCACTTCGCACAAGTTTGATGGACATCTTGTACCTGCCCGAGTATGGATATTGGATTGCTACTGCGCCCTGGCAGCAGCTTAACGGAGGATCAATCAATGAAGTTGCACGAGCACAAAATGGCTACGTTTGCGTTAGCCCTACGAGAGACATTAACTCGCCACCGGGCAACCGGTATGAAGGTGCCTGCTTGGCTTCAGAGTAGTGATTTCCGGTTAGAGCAGAAGCTCCTGATAACCCGCCATCTGTTCGCGCTCCTGATCCTTTGCGCCAGCGTCCTATGCGCCGGTTCGGTCTGCTTCGCTCAAGACCGCGGAACCATCACCGGCACGGTGACTGACCCCAACGGCGCGCCCGTGCCGAATGCGAAGATCACGACCCGCAATACGGCCACCGGTTTAATCCAGGAGGCGACCACAAGCGAGGATGGAACTTATAGCATTGTTTACTTGCCGGCTGGCTCGTACACGGTCAGCGCTGAGGCTCCGAACTTCAAGAAGTCGGAGAGCGAGGCCGTCCGGGTCAGCGTCAACACGACGGTGCGCATCGACGTGGGGCTTCAGTTAGGAAGCGTGCAAGAAACAGTGGAAGTATCGGCCGCCGCGCCGCTGCTGCAAACCGACCGGACCGACCTCGGCAAGGTGGTCGATTCGAAGACAATCCTCGATTTGCCGCTTTTCATCGGAGGCGGTTTGCGTGATAATCTCGCGTTCGTCAATCTCATTCCGGGAGTGCAGGGCGACGTCGGCAACCCGCGCATCGGCGGAGGCCTTCTGGCCGGTGCCAGCCTGCTGCTCGACGGTGCGGAATCCAACAGCGAGCGGCGCAACGACGCTGGTTTCCAGGCGATCAGCACGGAGGCGGTCGAGGAATTCAAGGTGCATACGGGAACCTACTCCGCCGAGTACGGGCGGACTTCGAACGGCATTATCAACTTCACCCACAAATCCGGCACAAACGAACTGCACGGCTCGGCCTTCTACTTCAACCGCAATGAAGCTTTCAACGCACGCCGATTTACCTACGGCCCCGGGACGCGCGAGATCAGCCGTCAGCACCTGGGTGGCGGCACCGCGGGCGGTCCCATCTACATCCCGAAGCTTTACGACGGACGTAACAAGGCGTTCTGGTTTTTCTCATATGAGAAGAGTTACTCCCGCGGTGGCAACCCTTCCAACGTGATCACGCTGCCCATCGCTGAGTTCCGCCGCGGTGACTTTCGGCGTTACACCGATGCCCAAGGAAATGTGGTGCCGCTCTATGACCCCATCGATGCGAGCGGCAATATCATCCGGGATGCTTTCGCCCGGCCGCGCCTACAGTGTAACGGCGTGCTCAATGTGATGTGTCCCGAGCGAATCTCGCCGCTGGCGCGGACAATCCTCAATGAGCTGCCGCTGCCGGACGATCCGACTCAGGTATTCAACAACACGCGCGCGGTCGGGAACCCGGGCGCGGATCAGAATGTCTGGTCGATTAAGGGAGATTACAACTTCTCAGAGAGAAGCCGTATCAGCGGTCTGTTCAGCCGCCAACAGTTCAGCTCCCCCGCCGCGATAGGCCCCGTACCCGGCCTTTTGGGCGAGAACTTCAATTCAGGCGGCACCAACAAATACTATCGTGTGAACTACGATTACACCTTCACCCCCAATCTCCTTAGCCACTTCACGTTTGGACACAACCGGCGCGACATTTTCGAGAACGGGCCGCAGCGTGTCAACCCGGAGCTTCAAGCGGCCCTCCAGATTCCTGGGGCCACCGGGTCTAAAAACGGAACACCCACTGGATACTCCACGGAGTTCGGCAACTATGGCTTCTCCGTCGAGACCGTCTCCCCCGGCCGGACATTGAATCTAAACGAACAGATTACCTGGGTGAAGGGTCGTCACAACATCAAGTTTGGATTCCAGTATTTGAAAGCGGACTACCGGCGCATCGATTGTAATTTCTGCGCCGGACAAGTCGGCTTCAGCGCCGCAGGAACGGGCAATCCGGGAATTAGTACTCGAACCGGCTCGAACTACGCGTCGTTTTTGCTGGGCTTAGCCAGCGGCGGGAACTTCAACTACGGTGCGGACATTGAATTCGTGTTCCCGTACTACGCGGGCTACGTGCAAGACGACTTCAAGGTGTCAAACAAGCTGACGTTGAACCTCGGCCTGC
This sequence comes from Pyrinomonadaceae bacterium, assembly GCA_013812565.1. Classification (GTDB taxonomy): domain Bacteria; phylum Acidobacteriota; class Blastocatellia; order Pyrinomonadales; family Pyrinomonadaceae; genus JACCTF01. The sequence continues at coordinate 2,680 of JACCTF010000882.1, forward strand.
GCTACGATCTGTCGTATCCGAAACGGGAGAGTCAATTCCAGAACAGTAACTTCAACCCGAACATTCCGAATCCCGGGGCGGGCGGTCTCCTCGGCGCTATGGAGTTCGCCGGCCAGGGAGAGGGGCGCAGCGGAAAAGACCGCTTACAGGACACGCGCTACAACGGCTTCGGCCCGCGCCTTGGCATCGCCTACCAGATCACGCCCACGTTCGTGGTGCGCGGCGGCGGCGCTATGACCTACCAGGCGATGCGCGAGGACGGCAACGCCGACAACGGGGTTCAAGGGTTTGGTGGAAACTTCGGCGCGCCCGGAAGCTTCCTGGCGTCGGGCATCTCTTTCCGGGTGCAGGATGGGTTCAACACATTCCGGGATCGTGTCGAGGCACAACGCCCGCCCAGAGTCGATCCCACAATAGGTTTGTACAGCGGCGTGACATACATGACGCCGGAGGCCGGACGCGCGCCGTACTTCGTCGATTGGAACTTGACGCTGGAAAATAGCTTCACCAACAACACCGTCGCCCGCGTCAGCTACCACGCCAACGTCGGTGTCAGACTCCTCAACAACAAGCAGAATTTCAATCAGCTCGACCCGCGATATTGGGACATCTATGGTGATCTTCTGGGGAGGCGGTTGGACGACCCGCTAGTCATCGCGACGGGTTTCCAACTTCCCTACCCCGGCTATCCAACGAACCGGCAGTTGCAGCAGGCGCTCAGACCTTACCCGCAGTACGATGGACTTAACACAGGGGTAGGCGGCGAGAACAGCGGCCACTTCACCTATCACGCGCTGGAGTCAAGCTTCGAGCACCGCTTTAACAACGGCTTGTACTTCCTGGGTTCGTACACCTTCTCGAAGCTGCTCACCAATGTCGAAGGTGAGAATCCGAGTCTTGGCTCGTTCGTCGGCGAGGCAGCAGGTGCGCAGCAGAATCAATACAACCGCGCGGCGGACAAGTCGGTCAGTAATCAGGATACGCCGCACAATTTGGTGCTGAGTTATATCTACGAACTGCCGGTCGGAAGGGGCAAGCAATTCTTAGGCGACATGCATCCGGTTGCCAATGCGCTCATCGGAAACTGGCGGGTCGCTGGCGTCCAGCGCTATCAGAGCGGGCGTCCGTTGCGGGTCGTCTCCGGACAGAATTTGTTCGGGGCGGGTGGTCAGCCGCGCGCGAGCTATGTGCCCGGGCAGCCGCTCAAGAATCCGAACTTCGACGCGAAGACTCCGAACAAGCCTAACAACCCGTACATCAACCCGGCTGCCTTCCGCCGTCCCGGTAACCGCGAGTATGGCGACACACCCGCGCTCATCCCTCAACTTCGGGGAACACCGTTGCTGCAGGAAGACATCTCGCTGTTGAAGAATTTCTACATCAGCGAGGGGCGATACTTTGAGCTGCGCGGTTCGGCGTTCAACATTTTCAATCGTCACCGACTGGGGGGTATTGATCAGAACTTGGATAGCCCGACGTTCGGCCGGATTAATAATCCGCAGATCAACAACCCTCGGGAGATACAATTCGCTTTCAGGTTCGTTTTTTGACGCTATGAAAGTTTGTTGTTTGTTGTTGATGTTCTTAGCGCTTGCTGTCAGTTTCGCGTCCGATTCGTTGGCGGCGCGCTGGCAGCAAGCTGCAAAGCACACGTCCGATTCGTTAACAGCGGATTGGCAGAGTGCCCAAGCCGCGTTGCGTGAGGGTCGGTATCAAGAAGCCGAAGCGGCATATCGGCGCATTCTTGCGATTGACAGTACGCTCGCCCAAGCGCACGCCAATCTCGGTTTCGCTCTTCATCTACAGAGGAAGTATGGGGACGCCGTTGCGGCCTTCGAGAACGCTTTGAGGTTGCAGCCAAGCCTGCCTGCGCCGCAGTTGTTCCACGGGATCGGACTGTTTAATCTAAACCGTCCGAAGGAGTCACGAGCGCGCTTGGAAAAATATGTGGCGCTTGTTCCTAATGATCCGCAAGGGCATTACTATCTTGGTCTAACTCATGCGGCGCAGGGTGAGACTGACCAAGCGCGCGAGTCTTTCGAGATGGCCGCACAGCTTGCTCCGCGTGATGTCGATATTCTGTACCACCTGGCGCAGACTTACATTGCGTTGGCAAACCGCATTGCGCAGCGTGTCGCTCAGCATAACCCTAAGCTTCCGCTGCTGCGAGCGCAGGATACGAGCCTGAGCGAACTTGTGAGGCAAGCTCCGGGCGAGAGTCACGAGCGGGAGACATTAGAAAGGCTCCGGCC
>JACCTF010000883.1 GCA_013812565.1 Pyrinomonadaceae bacterium
ATTACAGCCTTGACGGCATCCGGCGCGAACGCGCCGCGACCGAGAAGTACCTAGCCGACTTGAGGAAGATTGACGTGCGGAAGTTGAGCACGCAGAACAGCGTGGATTACAGAATTCTGCGCGAGCAGTTGGAGAGCCGCTTGTACGCAATCGATAACTTGCGTGAGCACGAGTGGAACCCGCTCGTCTACAATCCCGGCAACGCGATCTTCGCGCTTGTCGCGCGCGCGTTCGCGCCGCTCGGCGAGCGTCTGATGAGCGTTAAGGGTCGGCTTGCGGGCCTGCCCGCCGTCGTCGCGGCGGCCAAGACGAACCTGAAGAACCCGCCGCGCGTCCACACCGAGACGGCGATCATCCAGAACAAAGGCAACATCGCGCTCATCACGACGGAACTCGAACCCTTTATCACGCGGGCTCCCGAACTACGCGCCGAACTCGCGCCCGTGCAGGCGGCGGCCAAAAGCGCGCTCGAAGACTACGGACGCTTCCTTGAGAAGGAACTGCTTCCCCGCTCGACCGGCGACTTCCGCATCGGCGATGCCAAGTTCCGCCGCAAGTTAGCTTACGCGCTTTCCTCTGACCTCTCGAAAGAGGAGATCATGCGCCGCGCGCGAGCGGACTTGCAGACGACGCAAGAGGAGATGTATCAAACATCGCTTCTGCTTCACCGCAAGTTCTTTCCCGGCGAAACCGATGCGGCAAAACTCGCCGACCGTAAGGGCGTCATCAAAACGGTCTTGGCGAAACTCGCCGAACAGCGCCCGACGAACGAGAGCATCGTGCCGCGTGCGAAGGACACGTTGCGCGAGACGACCGAGTTCGTGCGGAACAAGAATCTTGTGACCGTGCCCGGCGAGCCGCTGAACATCATCGTCATGCCGGAGTTTCAGCGCGGCGTCGCCGTCGCTTACTGCGACTCAGCGGGACCCTTAGAGAAGAACGGCGAAACGTTCTACGCGATCTCGCCGACGCCCGCCGACTGGAAACCTGAGCGCGTCGAATCGTTCTTCCGCGAGTACAACGACTACATGCTGCAAGACCTGACGATCCACGAAGCGATGCCGGGTCATTATCTGCAGCTCATGCATTCGAACAAATTTCGCGCCCCGACCCTCGTGCGCGCCGTCTTCGGCAGCGGCACGTTCGTCGAAGGCTGGGCGGTCTATGCCGAACAAGTCATGGCGGAGCACGGCTACGGCGGCGCGGAAGTCAAGATGCAGCAACTCAAGATGCGCCTCCGCCTTATCATCAACGCGATGCTCGACCAAAGCATTCACACGGCGGGCATGACCGAACGAGAAGCAATGCGCTTGATGATGGAAGAGGGTTTTCAGGAAGAAGGCGAAGCGGCGGGAAAGTGGCGGCGTGCGTGCCTCTCATCTTCACAACTCTCGACCTATTACGTCGGCAGCCTTGAGGTGGGCGACATCCGCCGCGCGTATGAAGCGAAGCATGGCAGGCAGAGCGACATGAAGCATATGCACGATCAGATGCTCTCGTTCGGCTCGCCCGCGCCAAAGTACGTGAAGGAGTTGATGGGGTTGTAAAGCACCCTGGAGCCATAGTGAGTGAGAGGACAGCTTCTCCCTAAATCGAACCACACACGAATGGCACACAATGAAAGACCTCACTGTAGAGACGCAACTCGATTGCGGATTTCGGCGGCATACACGCTCGCGGTTGCATTCCCTTGGATTACAAGTCGCGTGAGAGGCAGAAGGCGCGACCGTGAGGGAGGGCGCGTCTGCCAACGCCATAGCCTCCGCGCGGGCTTCTGCCGCGCTCGCCACTATCTGAGCCACTACCATGAAACTTTAGCGGGCACTCAGCCTGAGAGTGGCATTGTTCGTCCATTGGTAATTTCCGATGATTGTGCGATAAAGCTTGGTACAGTGAGGTCCCTAATGGAAACCTCAAAAAGTTCTCTACACATTAAAGGTTCTGTTGACCGCTTTCAGTGAGTTAGCGCTGTGCGCACTAGAGGAAAAAAGGATGCGAAGAATTTTGATCGCTTTGTTTGTGGTAGCCCTGGTGTTGCCGACGATTGTTGTCTCCAGCGCACCAGTGGACACGCTCACGGTGCAAAACGGCGGTTTTGGAGATGAAGGCGTGCTACGCGCGCCGCCAAGAAATGAGCGGCGACGGCGCATAGAGATTGGCGACCGACGTGGTCGCGGAATCGGCAGCGCGTTTCGCCAAGCTGGAGCGTCGTTCGGGCGCGGCCTGCTGGGATTCGGCAGTAACATTGTGCGCGGCCGCGTAGTTCGTGCCGGGAAAGAACTGGGTAAAGGCTTGGTTGGCACCGGCAAGTACACAGGCATCGGCGTCGGACGAACCGGGAAGCGCCTCGGGCGTGGCACAAAGCGCGTCTTCAGGCGTGGATGATCGTGTGACTAAAGGTGCTACCGGCGTAGCTGGAAGGTGAACGGCGAGCGGCAACTATGAGATGGTTTCCGCTCGCCGATTCTTTTGCGGCGACGCTGCCGCAGCTAGCGTTTACACTGTGCGATAAGCTATAAAGTGGCGCAAAGAATTTGGAGGATGCGATGCCATCTAATATGAAACCGCTGTGCGACGCACTGCTTAGTAACGTCGAGAAGATCACTCTCGAGTGGGTGGGGCGCGTGCAGAGCGACCCCTACCTGCGAGCGGATGATAATCTAACTCTCACACAGATTATTGATCACGTTCCGCAGATGCTCGAAGAACTGTGCGAGCTTTTGGGCAAACCCGGCGAACCAAACTTCGATAAGATTCGCGCTTCAAGCCAACATGGCTATATTCGCTCGGCTGAAGGTTACTCGCTCACCGAACTCTTGCGCGAACTAGAACTGTTGCGCGACTGCGTCTTCAACTTTGTAGTCGAAACTGAAATCAAGCAAAATTTTAATCGTGAAGATTCGATACGAGCCTTGCGTTTGATCAACAAATACTTCGGTGAGGATATACTCTTTGTCGTCGAACACTTTCTCGCACGAGCAAGCAGAGACGATTTGAAGAAAAGCGCGAAAGCACAGGCGTAAGAAGTTGTGGAATGACTTACACTTCTCAGTCGGCTAGCGGAATGACAATTAGCTTTCAAGCAAATAAAAGTTAGAAGCGTTGCCTTCGGGCGGGTGGTGAGCGTCGGAAAAAGCTTGAATAAAGTCGGTATTCCAAACGAGTATCTGCCAAATCTTTCTCTTGAACTCTGTATAAACGCCGTAGCAAACAACCAATGCAGAAACGGAGCAACAACGTGAGCGCACCAACAACAGAACATCAGCAGAGAGCAACCGCAGAACTAGACCAGCTTTGCATCAACACAATTCGCACGCTCTCTTTGGACGCCGTGCAACAAGCCAAGTCCGGGCATCCCGGTCTCCCGCTCGGAGCCGCGCCGATGGCTTATGTTTTGTGGACCAGATTCTTGCGCCACAACCCACTGAGTCCCAAGTGGCCTAACCGTGACCGCTTTCTTCTCTCCGCCGGTCACGGCTCGATGCTGCTCTACTCGCTGCTTCATCTCACGGGCTACGATCTTCCCCTCGACGAACTGAAGAACTTCCGCCAGTACGGATCAAAGACGCCGGGCCACCCCGAAAACGTTTTAACTTCAGGCGTTGAGATCACCACCGGCCCGCTTGGTCAGGGCTTTGCCAACGGTGTCGGGATGGCAATGGGCGCTGCGCACCTGGGCGCGCGCTTCAACCGCCTCGGCTATCCGCTCGTTGATCACTTTGTTTACGCGATTGTCTCGGACGGCGATCTGATGGAAGGCGTCGCATCCGAAGCCGCTTCGCTCGCCGGACATCTTAAGCTCGGAAGGCTGATCTATTTCTACGATGAAAACGAAGTCACCATCGAAGGCTCAACCAAACTTGCCTTCACCGAGAATGTGCAAAAGCGCTTCGACGCTTATGGCTGGCACACACTTACGATTGAAGACGGCAATGACACGGAAGCGATAGACGCCGCAATCCGCGAAGCGCAATCCGTTGAGGATCGCCCGTCGCTCATCTCCGTTCGCACCGTCATCGGTTACGGCATGCCGACGGCCGGAACCCGCAAGGCTCACAGTGATGCGCCCGGCGACGAAGCAGTGCGCGAAACGAAGAGGAAACTTGGCTGGCCCGAAGACAAAACCTTCTACATTCCGGAAGAAGCGCTAACGCATTTTCGCGCCAGCGTGGAACAGGGCGCACAAGCCGAAGCAGAGTGGAACAAGCTGGTTGAAGAGTATGAACAAGAACACAAAGAGCTTGGCGCGGCGTGGCGTACAACCATGAGTCCTGACCTGCCCGCTGGTTGGGAAGACCACTTGCCTTCGTTTGCCGATGCCAAGCCGATGGCAACGCGCGCCGCTTCCGGTGAAGTGATCAACGCCATCGCTCCCGCTCTGCCGATGCTCGTCGGCGGCTCAGCCGATCTTAGTCCGTCAAACAACACCGACATCAAAGATGGCAAAAGCTTTCAGGCCGGTTCATATGAAGGACGCATCTTCCACTTCGGCGTACGCGAACACGCGATGGGATCGTGTTTAACAGGCATCAGCTTAAACGGTGGCTTGATTCCCTACGGCGGAACCTTCATGTGCTTCTCCGATTACATGAGACCGGCGATCCGCCTGGCGTCGCTCTCTGAAGTACAGGTGATTTACATCTTCACGCATGACTCCATCGGTCTCGGCGAAGATGGCCCGACGCACCAACCCATCGAGCACTTGGCAGCACTTCGCGCCATTCCGCAGCTTTATGTGATTCGCCCCGCTGATGCGCACGAAACACGCGAAGCATGGCGCATCGCCATCCGCCGCCGCGATGTGCCCACCGCACTTGCCCTTACAAGACAGAAAGTCTCCCACATTGATCGCACGCGCTATGCCTCTGCCGATGGCTCGCAACAAGGCGCGTACATTCTCGCTGAAGCCGAAACGACAAACGGCCAAGCCGCGACGCCCGAACTCATCTTGATTGCTACCGGATCAGAAGTCGGCCTTGTACTTGAAGCCAGAGAGACGCTGCAAAAGCAGGGCACACCCGTGCGTGTTGTTTCGATGCCGTGCTGCGAGTTGTTTGATGACCAACCTCAGGAGTACCGAGACCGGGTGCTTCCGCCTTCTATGACAAAGAGGCTCGCCGTGGAAGCGGGCGCGCGGCTTGGGTGGGACAGGTACGTTGGGCTACACGGCGATGTGCTGTGCCTCGACCGCTTCGGCGCTTCGGCTCCCGGTGAAGTGGCGCTGCGTGAACTTGGGTTTTCTACAGAGAACGTTATTGAGCGAGGCAGAGCTTTGTTGAAGCGTTAATGTTTCTCGGCTCACTTTTCGGTTAAATGTAAGGAATGGTGTTCTTCGCCACGTTCACAGGGAGAAGAAGACAGAAGGCAGTCAAAAACATTCTGCTGCTTACTGCCTTCTGCTTTCTATCCCAGCCTCTGTGTAACCTCTGTGGTGAACTGCCGCCTGCCATATGCTCAAGTGAGATCCGCTAAAAATTCAGCGTATCGTATGTCTTCATACAACGATTCGCAGCGCGCTTGGTATAACGCGAAACTCCACCGGCGTACATCCTCGCACATCGCCATCAGCTTCCACCGCCAGCGCATCTTTCCGTGAAAGCGCTTCGATGCGAACACTCGTGCCGCGCATCACGCGAACTTTCGGATTGGCGAGATGGCCGCCGCTGTGTATCCGCGGCAGCTCACGCAGCACCATCGCACGCCCTACTCCACACGTCGTCATTACATCAAGACACCCATCATCGACGCGGGCCGCAGGCGCGAACATCATGCCCCCGCCAGCGTAGAGACCGTTAACAACTGCAATCAAATTCGATTGGCATTCGATTCGCTCGCCTTCATCCACCTGCACGCTCACTCGGCGTTCGCGCCACTGAGCGAGCGCGCCGAGAGCTGCCAACGCAAAGCGCGCTTCGCCTGACAGCAGTCGCATAAAGCTTCCTTGCGCTGCGACGCGGCCGGCAACCTCTGCTCCGATGCCGAGCGTTGCGGCATTAAGACAGATGAAGCTTTGTGCGCCGTCGCCGATTCTTCCATGAAGCATATCAACTGTGCGCGTCCGAGTTTGTTCAGCATTGCGGCAGTGAACCACGAAAAGCTCTAGCCATGTTTCTAATGGCGCGCGTCCACCGACGAGGCCGCGTGCAAAGTCGTCGCCCGTTCCAGCAGGCAAGATGGCAAGCGCCGCCGCTGAGTTAATCGGCTGAGGACTTTTGCTGTTTCCAGCTTTCATTTCAAAAAACCCGGACGCCGCTTCGCTCAACGTTCCGTCACCGCCGACAATGGCGATGGTTCCGCAGCCGCTCTGAAGGGCCGCGCGCGTCCACGCTTCAGCGTCGCCTGGGCGCATCGTCTCGCGGAAATCAAATCGAACCTTGTGCTGCGTCAAAGCTTCCTTGATGCGCGGCCAGGCTATATGGGCACGCGCCGCTTGATTGTTGATCAATATCAGAGGACGAGATTGCGAGTTCATGTGCTTTGAGACTTTATCATTCCGGTCGCCTTGCTGTTTAGAGTTCACGCTTTAGCGTGTCGGTTTGCAGGAGCAACAGCCTGAAGGCTGAACTCTAAACACTTTATGTGCGCTGCATGTTAATCTCTCAATTCATTAACAAAAAGGGAGACGTAAAAGATGAAAGCCGAGCGAATGCGGGCCGTAAGTATTGTTTCTCATGGAGGGGTTGAACAACTTGAGGTGCGCGAAGTCGAACGCCCTGTAGCCACAGGAGATCGCGTGCGGGTGCGCGTGCATGCCGCCGGATTAAATCGTGCTGACATCCTCCAACGGCGCGGGCATTATCCGGCTCCGCCCGGAGTGCCGCCGGACATTCCGGGACTTGAGTTTGCGGGCGAGGTGGAGCAGATGGGCGATGAAGTCCTCACGTGGCAGAAGGGGCAGCGTGTGTTTGGCATCACCGCTGGCGCGGCGCAAGCCGAGTATGTGGTTGTGCCTGAGAACTGTCTGGCTGAAATCCCACCCAATCTAAGTTGGACGGAAGCTGCCGCCGTGCCCGAAGTTTTTATCACCGCGCATGATGCTCTGTTCACTCAAGCGGGGTTGGAGATGGGCGAGCGCGTGCTCGTGCATGCTGCCGGATCAGGCGTCGGCACTGCCGCAATTCAACTGGCGCGTGCGGCGGGTGCAACTGTTTACGGAACGGCGCGCACGGCGGGCAAAGTTGAAAGAGCGCATCCCCTCGGTTTAGACGAAGCGGTTGTAGTGAACGGCGAAGCAGAAGCGTTTGCCGATGCGGTACGCGATTGGACCAATGGGGCAGGCGTTCACGTTGTTCTCGATACAGTCGGCGCATCCTACCTCGCGGCTAATCTTCAGGCACTCGCTTCGCGCGGTCGATTGGTGTTTGTCGGAACGCTTGGCGGAGCGCGTGGTGAGTTGGATTTTAGTATGGTGATGCGCCGACGTTTGACACTGATCGGCACTGTTTTACGTTCGCGCTCGAACGAGGAGAAGGCAAACGCCGTCCGCCGCTTCAAGACGCATGTTGTGCCGCTGCTCATGCGTGGGGCGGTACGCCCGATAGTTGACCGGGTTTACAGGATGGAGGAAATACGCGCGGCGCACGAGCATCTGGAATTGAACGCAAGCTTCGGTAAGATCGTTTTGCGCGCCTCCTAAAGCGCGACATTCCTAACCTGCTCGTCCGCAATCGACGGCTGCGTATCATAACTTGCGCACGAAAGCGCAATGTGCCATGATCCATCCCTTGAACGGGCTTGCAGCCTCTCGCTCGTGGTTGCATTGTTTGAGGGAGATTGACTAAGTGAAAGCAGAGATTCAGCAGTTAGTTGGTTTGCAAAAATTAGACACAAATATACGCCTGTTACAGGTTCAACTAGAAGCCATTCCGCAAAGGCGCGCTGAGTTCGAAAAAGAGTTCGAGCAGCGCGCCTTTGAATTTCGTGCGATTGAAGCTAGGCGCGATGAAGCCCTCGCGGCGCGCGCGCGGCTTGAAGCCGATCTGGTGCAAACGCGCAGCGGAGTCGAACGGTCCGAACGAAATCTAATGTCTTCAAAAAACGAAAAGGATTATACCGCTGCACTCCGCGAACTCGACGCGACGCGCAAACACATCTCGCAACTTGAGACACAAACCCTCGAACAGATGGAACTGCTTGAAAAGGTGGAAGCTGAAATTCATGACTCCGCACCCGAAATCGATAAACTGCGTGGCGAGATGAAAGAAAAGCTCAAAGATTTTGAGGATCAAGCCCGGGCGCAAGAAGCTCAACTCGCCGCCTACCAGAAGGAACGCGAACGTTTGATCAAGAGCACGCCGAAACAGATGCTCGCGATTTATGATCGCATTCGCACACGTATTCGCGGCGGCATCGCGGTGGCCGAAGCGCTTAACAATTCATGCAGCGCTTGCTCGATGAGCTTGCGTCCGGAAGTGATGACAAAAATTCGCCGCGGTGAAGAATTGATTTTGTGCGACAATTGCAACCGCATCCTCTACTACGTTCCCATCGAGCAAGCCTCGAAAGCCGTACCCGTGGTCGCCTCATAAACACGAGTTGCCGCTGGTCAAAGAAGTTTCGGATAGTGCAGGCTTTGCATGGAACGGCAAACCCCTCCGGAGAATTAAAGCTTTCACTTAACCCCTTGCCCTTTAGTTCCATCTTCCAATCAATAGATAACGCACTGTTGTAGCCAATGAGCAGCACGGATCGGGAAGTTCTGGTGCGTTACTGCCGCACCGACACCATCCGGTTCGCGGCAGGCGATCAGATGCAGTTGATATATGCGAAGCTTAACCGCTCTGTTCACCTGCTCGCCCCTAATCTCATCAATCTACTTGATCACTGCTGGACGTTTCGCACACTTGATCAGCATGCGGAAGGCTGGCTGCGCGCGCACGTCAACGAGTCTCAGCCGCGGGAATTGAACCCGGTCGCACCAATTCATGACCTGTTGTTGCAGTTAATCGAAGCCGGGCTGCTGATCTCTGATCGCGATTTGCTAGACCAGGTCAGACGGCTCACCCATGCCTCTACGCTGCTCCATCCTCCGGCTTCCATCAGCACCATTGGCGTACTGACGCGCGACCGCCCCGACAGCTTGCGCCGCTGCCTCACAAGCTACATCGAGAACGGCAAACGGCATGGACGCGCGTGCCGGTTTGTGGTGATGGATGACTCGCAGAGCGTCGAGATGAGAAATCACATCAGGCAGATGCTTGGCGAACTTCGCGCCCGGTGTGACGTGAATCTCGCTTATGCTGGACGCGAGGAGAAGAAGGGCTTTGCCGCTGCTCTCGCGGCGGCCGGAGATGTGCCTTGTGAGGTAATCGATTTTGCTTTATTCGGCATTGAAGAACTTGGCTGTACGGTCGGGGCGAACCGCAACGCGCTGCTGCTCGACACGCCCGGTGAATTGGTTTGCAGCGTTGACGATGATACGGTGTGTCACATCGCCCAAGCTCCACAGATGCAAACAGAGCTGGCGTTTGATGCCGCATGGGAAGCGATGAAGTTTTGGTTCTTTCCCAATCGGGCGAGCGCGACGAGCGCCGTAAGCTTCGTTGAAGGGGACGTGCTGGCATTACACGAACAACTCTTGGGCAGAGACTTGCGCCAGTGTGCCGCAACTTTCGAATCAGAAGTTAACAATTCAAACGCGGGCTGGCACTTCGATGAGGTAAATGCTCGTTCGCTGCGCGATCTTCAACATAATCGGGGCAGAGTGTTGGCAACTTTTACAGGCATCGTCGGCGACTCTGGATTGCATTCGCCCGTCAACTACCTGTTGCTGAGCGGCGATTCGCGTCAGCGGCTTATCGCCTCGGAGGAGGATTACCTGACGGCCTGCACCAGCCGCGAAGTGATACGCGCAATCGACCGGCCACGCGTGAGCGCCAACGCCTGGTGCGTCACTACGGTTTACGGCTTTGACAATCGAAGGGTGTTGCCGCCCTTCATGCCGATGGGCTGGGGCGAAGACGATGTGTGGGGATTCACCATGCAAACGTGCTGTGAAGACGGCTACTTCGGTTACCTGCCGTGGCTGGTGGAGCATGCACCACCGGAGACCCGTATCTACCCGCCCGACAGCATCACGAAAGCCGCCACCTTGCGCAACTTTCAGATACTCCTAGCGTGCCTGGCATCGTTCCAGATACCGCCCGGCCCGGTGAGCGATTCTGAAAGGATGCAGGCGCTCGGCCGTCACCTCATCGCACTCGGCGAGATGGAGCAACTCAATTTCGAGGAGCATCTACGCCTCCACATATGGCGCAGGCAAAGCGAATACATCTCTTACTTGGAGAGTCTGCTGCGGGTTTACGGAGGGACGCCGGAGTTTTGGGCCAGTGCTGTCCGCCATCACATAGCCGCGTTACGCGCTGCGTTCGCACAGCCGGATCACTTCATCGCGCAGGATTTGCGCATCAATCGCAGCAACGACGAAGCGCGCCGGTTTGTCCAACAGTCGGTTCAAAAGTTCGGATTGCTGTTGTACTGGTGGCCCAGGCTAGTAACGGTTGCCAAAACTCTGCGCGATAAGGGACAGCGATTGGCGGCAGCGATCTAAACGATTGCGGAATGCGGATTGGGGATTGCGGATTAGAAAATCCTAGCACGCTTCTTTTGCCCCCTTACTTCAATCCGCATTCCGCAATCGAGAAGCGTCCCGCCAGCGCCCAATCTCTGGTCTTTGCTTCTAGAGCGTGGCGTGCTCGTCCGTATCTTGACTGGCTTCAATGATGGATTGGCACTGAGCGTCGTACCGAGCGGTTGGTAACGCTTCAAGGCGGCGCTCGTCAATCAGCTTTTCGCAGCGCACGCAGATTCCGTAACTGCCTTCATCTATTCGCATCAGTGCTTGATCTACATCAGCTACGTTTTGCGATTCACGTTCTCCTAGCCGAAGCGCGATCTCTTGGTTAACGTCATGCAGCGACATATCGACGGTGTCCTTCACGCCATCGTCTATCGCGACCATCTCAAGCGCCGTCGCTTGATTTTCACGAACGTTCTCGGTGTGCCGCCGCAACTCGTCAAGAAGTTTCTGGCGAAAGTAGTCTAGTCGTCCTTTATCCATTTACGTTTCTGCTCCCCTTGTGTTCTTCCCCAACAGCCTTCCTGAGGCCGCAAAATCACTGCCGCAATTTGCGCCCGCCGATTGTAAACCAGTCGCACAGAATATGCGCAATGGCGAGAGAGAGGAGCAACAGTTCAGAGTACGAAGTACCGGGTTCGGAGCTAACGGAAATCCCAGCGTGAGCGACTTACAACTCCGCACCTCTTACGCGGATAAGTGATGAAGGCGTGCAGCTAAAGAACGCACAGATGCGGGTTGAAGTTACGTGCCTTTCGCCGCGTTCCGTTTAGCTTTTTGTCGGATGGTCAGCAAACGTCAGAAACGATACTTCAGGCCGCCTTGCACAAGGCGTGGGCTGCTCGGCAGGATGCCCCGCGTACGGTCAACGATGTATGTATGGTCGAAGACGTTCTTGACTGTAACGAAGAAGGTCGTGCGCAGCCGCTCGACGTTGTAGTTGAGTGTGGCGTTCCAAACTGTATATTTTGGAATCAAGCCGCGCTGACCATCCGCCGTCGGCTGAATCGTGTTGAGGTCATCGGCGTATTGCTCGCTTACATAGTTCGCTTCCATTAACGCGTCAATGCCCGAAGGATGTGAGTAACCGATGATCGCGTTCAGGGTGTGGTCCGAAGCGTAAGGCAGACGGTTGCCCGTGATGCTCGTTCGATTGAAACCGCCGACGCTGCTAAAGCGCACGCCCGTGAATCTAGCATCCGGCAGAAAGGTGTAAGCTCCGCGGACGTATACGTTGTGGCGTGATTTGAAGATCGCTCCAGTGTCAACTCGGCCCGCCACTTCGGCCCCCTGATGAAGCGTCTCGCCGCCGTTGGTGAGCTGGGATCCGACGCCGCCCGCGAGACTGGCGGCGACGATCTGATTTTCATAGTCCATGCGGAAGAACGTAGCCTCAAGCTTAACGCCCGCATACGGCGTGCTGCGCAATCCGAGTTCGTAGTTCCAACTCAGTTCCGGGTCGAGTTCAACAACGCCGCCCGTCGTGTTGTTGATAACATCTTCGGTGCGCGGCGGAGCAAAGCCGCGATGCACGCCGCCGAACACTGTGAGTTTGTCTGTCGGCGTATAAGACACACCGAGACCCGGCACGATTTGCGTTAGATTTGTTCTGCCAAAGACGCCCCGGCCCGCATTGGCGAGCCGGTTCGTGCGTTCGTACTTCACATGCTCCAACCTGATCCCCGGTGTGATTGTCCACTCACCAAATATAAAACGGTTCTGCGCAAAGCCGGAGTATGCTTGATTCCGGCGCTCATTGTTCTCCACTAGAAGACCGCTGCGCGAGGTGGGCGAGTCGCCGTTCTCTTGCCGCCGCTGCTGTGTTTCAAAGTGAACGCGAAGGCCAAAGTCGGCTTCGTTCCTGACGTTAAAGAGTTGATGTGTGACATGAAGGCGTGGCTCTGCGCCGAGGAAATGGTACTGGCGCAGACGCCCCTCGTTACCGCACGTCGTGTTGAGGTCAGCGATGCCTGTGCAATCCGGGTCTCCCCCTGAAAGGGTGCGAAGGCGGTTCGGGCGCTGATTGGAATTGCTGGATTGCCGCCACCAGTGCCGACGGAAGTACGCTCCGTAAAAATTGGTGGTGAGCACTGCGTTGCTATTAAAGACGTAAGCGTGCGCGGCCGAAGCGCCGTAGCGGTCACCGTAGAATGAATCGTTTTTGAAAGGGTTCTGGCGGGGACTTTCGCGGTACTCCGCTTCGGTTAAGCCCGAATAGGTAACGTTGGAATCTTCGCCATAGTGATTGAACTTCAGTGTCAGCGCTTGCTTTGCGCCAAGCGTTGAAACCGACTTGAAGTTGAAATCATTCAAACCAAAGTGGGTGTTCTCGCGTGATCCCGCGCCCTGCTTGCGCGTGTAATCGAACAGTAGTCCAGTGTTCCGCCATGTCCCGCCGTAGTTGAGGTGGCCGTTGAAGTAGTCGCGGCTGCCGAAAGTTCCCATGACGAAACCCGAAGGCTCGATTGGCGGATTAGGCGTCACATAGTTCACCACCCCGCCCACGGTCGTCGGACCATAAAGAATCTGACCCGACCCTTTGAGCACCTCGATGCTTTCAAAGCGGTCAATCGGCGGATGATAGTAGGAAGCGTTGTCACCGTAGGGAGCATAGGTTAACGGAAGTCCATCCTCGAGCAACAGCACCTTGCTAGAGCGCGTTGGATTTAAACCGCGAATGCCGATGTTGGGGCGCAACCCGAAACCCTCTTCATCTCGCACTTGGACGCCCGCCACTTTGCGTAGCGCCTCGGAAGAAGTAAAGGAACGACTCGTCTCAAGCAACTTCTGATTGATAATTTCAACGGAACCGGGAATGTGTTGAAGTGTTTCGGGCGTCCCCGTAATGAGTGCGGAAGTGACCACGACTTCTTCGGCAAGTGGGCCAGCCTGGAGGGTGAAATCAACGTTGCGATCATCGCCCGTGGAGAGCGCAAGTGTTTGACTCGCGCTTGAAAAACCTGCTCCGATAACCCGCAGATGATACTCACCCTGAGTAAGGTGTTGGAAAGTGAAAGCTCCATTCGCATCCGTCATCGTAATGCGCTCGATACCTGTGTCCGTCTGCTGCAACGTGATGCGCGCGTCGTTCACCGCCGCGTTGTTTTGATCTACTACATGACCCGAGAGAGAAGGTTGCTTTGATTGTGCTGTTGCGGTCAAGGAGAGCGCCAGCAACACTGCGGTCGTGTTGACAAAGTGCATGACGAGATGACGGGCAAAGCTCTTCTGGAAAGCCATATTGTTCATAGGAATCCTTTCCGAAAGGACAAACCACGGGTGATTGCTCAAAGTAAGAAAGGGCGATAGCACAGGGTTGAAATTGAAAATCGTTTTCAACAAGAAACGAGAGATTAGATAATCTCTCGTTTCTTGTCAAGACCTTCCTTCGGAAATTTTTGCCTGTGACAAATTAATTACAATCCGCAACGAGATGGCTTTCAAACGACGTATGCACTGCTTCAATGCTGAGGTGTTTTGACCGACGGGTGTGATTGTTAGGTTTCGCTTTCACGACAAAGAAGTTCGGCAGCGAGAAGTGGGATGGTTAGTTCGTGATGACC
>JACCTF010000911.1 GCA_013812565.1 Pyrinomonadaceae bacterium
TGCTCCGCCAGATACTTCAATTTCTTATCGAGCAAGCGAAGGCTCTTCTTCGACACATCGTCCGGCTCAACATTGTCGATGCTGATCTGTAAGTATTCAAGCCCGGCATGGTTCAAACGCTTGATGCGCTCGGGCGTCATGTAGTAACCATTTGAGATGAGTCCGGCAATCATCCCGTGTGCGCGTATGTGACGTACGATCTCGTCCAGTTGTGGGTGCATCAACGGCTCGCCGCCTGAGATGGTGATGACAGAGGTACCAAGCGCGGCAAGTTTATCAAGCCGCTTCTTCATCTGATCAAGCGGCACTGGATTAGAGGAGTGGTCGTATTCATTACAGTAGCCGCACGCGAGATTGCAACGGCGCATCGGGATGATGTGGGCAAGCACCGGATGACGGTTTGAAACAAGGCCGCGCGAGATAAAGCTCGCTTCACGTATTTTTAGTTTGAGGAATGTGCTTCTCTTCATTGAGCGGTAAATTAGCTGGCTCTCGATGTTTCTGAGCGTGCTGCTTCGACCTTCTTCAATTAAAGTTCGTTCAAAGATTAAGCGAGGCGCATGCCCGAAGGCAAGATTAATGCAATTAAAAGGGCATGCAAACAACAAAGGGTTCCGGTCTTTTAGGGCCAGAACCCTTTTGCTGAAAGCTATACCTAGATTCTTTAGCTACGTACTTTCTTCACGCTTGAATCGAGTTGCAAACGAAACTCACCAGATGCAATCTGCACGTTGCGCTGCACATTCGACAGTCGCACCGTCGTCGCATCATCGTTCTTCTCAACTACTTTAGTTTGCACCGGCATTCCGTCTTCAGAAACCCAGATCTCAACGTGCTTGTAACCTGCGCCTCCCTTGGGCACAAGCTTCATATGCCATGTTTGGACGCCGCCCCCCAACATTTCCTGGCCGAGGATTTGTGGTTGCTCAAAGCGGGTCGCCAACTGTTGCTTCGTCACGTTCAAGCCGAAGCCGAGCACGCCGCTCACCTTATTGCGATTTGAGTTAGCATCGCCAACGTAAGCCATGTTCAAACGCTCACGAAACAGCGTGAACTTACCATCAGTGACAACCAACGTCTCGCGTTGCGGTCGCTGCCAATCAACACGCACATTAGCGTTGCGACCCGCGCTCGGCAAGTAAATCACAGCGCCCTGATACTTATCGTTATCGCCAATCTGCGCATTGAACTTCTCCATACTGATCTCGGCGCGTAGGCTGCGCAGATCGCGGCGGTTGCGCTCCATGCGATTAATGATTGAACTTACCAAACCGGCGCTCTGCGCTTGAACCGGCGGCGCAGTAACAATCGAACCTGCTATTAACATCAACAAAATAAACCCACCTAGGGGTAACTTCTTCATGCATGCTCCTTCAAAATGTATAACCGTATTTATTAAATGCCTAAATTCGAGGGATTATATTTGATGGTTAGCGTATGTCAACCTCATAAGCCACGATTTTTCCCAACGCATCTCGAATCGGGCGCGCCTCTTTTTTTACTTGTACCTTGGAATCGTTAGTAAGAACACGTATCCGTTGCTCAATTTCGTTTGGGCCTGGATTCGGCGGGAGAGTATCAGATGACACTATCACTTGCTTCACCATCGCTTGGTTTCGATGTGTTTTGCCGGAGCGAAGTTCGCCATTATCAAACCACCTCTGCGGAGTGAGAAAGATGAAGGCGAGGATCATTACACATAACACGTCATACTGCCACGTACTGCGGTTATAGCGCCAGAAGAATAGATTTTTGAGTGTGCGCAAAACAAGCCCCCATAGTAATAACTTAGAGGTGACAGTAACAAGGGCACCCCACGCGGGGACCCCGCGTAAACAGTAACAAAACAAAGGGATGAGTGATGAATGCCGTGCTTCGGACTCTGAACGCGCCGGCTACATCTTCTTCTGCCTGAAGCCGCGGAGGGTGCCGCATCGACATTGGTCTTTACTTGTCACTGTTTACCTGTCACTTTTAGTAATTTGCCCATCACGCATGTGCACAATGCGGCGACTCACCGCGGCGGCCTCCGGGTTGTGCGTAATCATAACAATGGTTTGACCGAAGCGCTCGTTTAACTCTCGCAACATACTGAGGACAATCTGCGAATTCTCCGAATCAAGGTTGCCCGTCGGCTCGTCAGCCAGAATGATCGCCGGGCGCGTTACGATGGCGCGCGCTAGGGCGACACGCTGCTGTTCGCCGCCGGAGAGTTCCAACGGCTTGTGGTGCATTTTATCTTCAAGCCGCAGCAGACGCAGGACCTCGCGTCGTCTAGCGGGATCGTCTCCGCCGTTTGAGCGCGCGTGAATGCGTTCGGCAAGACGCAGATTGCCTTCAGCAGTTAGTGTCGGAAACAGATTGAACCGTTGGAAGACGAAGCCGATCTTACGGCGGCGAATGTCCGTGCGCTCGGCGTCCGATGCCGCCGCGAGGTCTTCGCCGTCAACGAGGATGCGCCCGCTAGAAGGCGTCAGCAGTCCGCCGAGCAGATGCAGCAGCGTCGACTTACCGCAGCCCGACGGCCCCATGATCGCCACAAAGTCGCCTTCCGCAGCCTCTAACGATACTCCGCGCAAAGCATGCACATCAACGCTACCCACGCGGTAAATCTTCGCCAGATTTTCAGCTTGCAAAATCGTCTTCATAAGCGATGAATGTGAGTGATGAGTTAAAACTTGTTCTTACTATTACTCATCACTATTCGTAACTGAGCGCAGTGACCGGATCGAGGTTTGCCGCGCGTACCGCCGGATAGAGTGCGCCGAGCGCGCCGCCGAGCGTGCCGATCAAGGCCGCTGTTATGGCCCAGGCCCATCCATATTCAAACATTAGTCCGTAAGTTCGGTGGATCAGAGAGCCGGCGCAGATGGCGACGATGAAGCCGAGCGTACACCCGATTACGCTAATCAACAACGCTTCTTTCTCGATCTCTACAATAATGTAGCGGCGCGACGCTCCGAGCGCTTTGAGTATTCCGATCTCGCTCGTTCGCTCAGTAATCGTGGTGTACATCGCGAGCATTACGACGAGCGCGCTCACCACTGCCGCAAGGCCTGTGAGCACACGCAAGAACACGCCGAGGTATGGAATACTTCGTTCGATGTTTGTCATCACGTCGCGTGTGAATTGAATGCGATTGCCGGGAAGCTGTCGGTCGATGCGCTGTGCAACCTCAACCTGCTCATCAGTATTGCGGCATCTGACGAGAATGTATGTGCACTTGCCCGTGACCTCCAGCGCATCCTGCATTGCCGCAAGCGACATCTTCACGCGCGCCCCTGATTCGGGAGCATAAATTCCGACCACGCGGTAAGGCTGTTTGCCAAAAACCTGGAGCATGCCGCCCACAGTCGTTTTGCTGTTTCTGGCTTTCGTCTGGTCGATGACAACTTCGTCTACGGCTTCCGGCGGCCGCCCCGCGACGATGCGCATCTGGTTCATCTCGGCAAACGGTGCCCAGTCTACGCCCTCAACCCGCTCGATGCCGAAACCACGACCGCTCTGGAACACATACAAGATCATCGGCACGGCTGCTTCGACACCCTCAATCTGTTGCAACTGCTCAACGTACTTGGTGCTAAGGTTAGCCATCGAACTTATTAGCTCTTGCGAGCCGGGCCGTGTGAACATGATCTCGGCGCGCACGTTTGCTGAGCGCCGTTCCACGTCGTTCGACATGCCGCGGGCAAGCCCTGTAAACAGCAGCACGAGGCTGACGCCGAGCGCCACGCCGATCATGCTTACGAGCGCACGAATCGGGCGTTGGCGAATGTTGGCAACAACGATACTGTCCATGAGTTTGGCTGGTAAATGGCAGGATGATGGGTTGAAAGCAACAATAATTTGCCGTTGTCAGGGGCGTGGCTCATTGCTTTTGCTGGCTCTTAGCGGATGCGCCGCGTGCGTCTAGATCGACTTCCTGTAACTGCCACTTGTTGTCGAGCACGAAGGTCTTCGCATTGTATGGCCGGTCAACCACTACGGCCTCCGGCGCTTGGTAATTAATACGCAGCGAATAACGATCCTGTGGGCGCGTTAACTCGATGCGCGACGGAAGAACATAGCGGCCATCTTCGCCGAAACTCTTTGGATCATTGTAAAGCACATCCGTCGTCAACTGTCCGCGTTCATCAAAAGTCTGCAACTTGGCTAACTTGATCTTCTCGAAGCGATCGAACCAAAAGCGGCGGACGAGGCGCGCGCGCCCCTCACCTTCAGGCGCAAGTTCGTCAAGCACGTAGTAGCCGCGCACGACACGCGCGCTTTCTTTCGCACGCGGTCGCGTATCTGCTTCCTCTTCAAACTGTTCGCTACGGGCATAAACAAGATTCGAGCCCGCTTCGGCGGCAGGGAGAAGCAGGAGCGCATCGGTGAAATGCTGCGGTCGCAATCCTGAAAGAGCGCTCACGGCTTGCTGCTGTGTCACTCTCTTTTTTTTCTCGTCGCTGCCGCAATCCGCCTGCTCGCCCTTGCTCTCCAACTTTGGATACACGGCGCTGTTAGTGCCGCGCACAAAGCGGCGGTACTTCTCGTCGCCCATCAGCACTGCGACTCGAAAACCTTCTCCATCTGACGTCATCTCCGCCACGCTATAATTTACAAACGGCGTTTGAATCACCAGATAAATCTGACCGGGGCGCTGCAAGGTAACAGTGCCATCTGCCGTGCGGTACTTCTCTGCAACTCCACACTCAGCAAAAGAGGTGTCCAGAAACTGTATGTCAACCTTGCCGCGAATCGAACGCAAAGCCGCCGTGCGATTGATCGCTGCCAGAAGCTCACCGGTGTCGGCTTCCGCAAGCGGTCCAAGCAGTGGGGGCACAGTCACCTTGCGTTTAAGGCCGGGAACATCGCAGCCGCTTGAGGCAAGTAATCCTATCGAGATTACAAGAACGACTGCCAACCGTATGGCTTTGATCGAAGAAAACAAATCAAGCATCTCAAAAGTAGAGACCGCCTGGTTGAAAGCGACATGCGATCAACGGCGGTTTGACGAAAATGTAAGAAGGCAAGCTAACAAAGGGGGTTTGCCTTGTCAACACGCGTCGGCGGCCGCTTTCCTTCCGTTTAACAAAGCCTCTCGCCCTGATGTCATGCCTCAGCGCACAACGAGCGGGGCGTTGCGCTGCGTTTCTTCCGGCTGCGCCATCACTCGTTTGACGAAAGCTTCGACGTTCTTTAACTTCAGACTTGCCGCGCGACGCGTGGCCTGCCCTTCATCCCTTCCGAAAGATTGATCAAGCGTGCCGAGCGGTTCGAGCATCGTTGTAACTTCTCCGCTTCGTGCGTTGCGTATGCCGAGCAACGCAAATCCATGACAGATGGCGCGGTACGCGAACGGGTAGCCAATGATGTTCGGACCGGGTATCACCATCAGCGGCACTGTTAATAGAGAGATCAAAGTGTCCACCGTAAACCATAGCAGGTGATAACGCCGTTGTCGCGCGAGGTAGTTAGTCCAAGCAGCGAGCGTTTGGGTGGTTGTCATCATCGTTGGGTGGTATAGCTCAATGGCAGCGGCGCTTCGTAAATCTCGAAGCAAGACTTCGTCGTGAGACGTGCGTTGCTGTAGCCACTCCCAAATTCGCCGCACGCGCAAGCCCATGCCGCTTTCTGCTTTCCCCAAAGTTGTTTGCCATTCTTTGTACTTGCGTTCGAGTTTGACGCGTACACCCTGTGACGTAGCGGACGCCGCATCTTCAGCGACATCTTCCAGTCCCTCTGAATAGAAGGCATGCTGTCCGTTATTAAAATTGAGTAAGTAAATTTTCACTGTGAAGATTTGCAAGTTCAAAATACTACAGGGGAGAATAGCAGATGGGCAGGAAGCACGCTTGAATGAGAGAGCTACAAGGATCAACAAAATTTCGTTCTTTACCCAGCCCGCATGGTCTCTGATTAAAAAGGCACCCGTTTCGTTGCATTGAGAGCTTTGCACTGACGCTCTCTGCGAGGTAATGGCTCAATCCCAGTAGAGGCAGAAAGCGCGACCGTGAGGGAGGGTTGCGAACGCCACAGCTTCCGCGCGGGCTTCTGCCACGCTTGCCACTGACTGAACCGCTTCCTGCCTAGAATCACAGCGTACTTTTTACAGCCCTTCACTTTGGCGTGCTTGAATGAGTTTCTGCAGAATCTCATCTACGACCTCGCCGGCCGCACCATCAAGCTGGAAGTCAATCGCTGCGGCGCCGTCCCAAAACTCATCAAGGCCGCGCACGCCCACGCGCTCGAACGCAAGCGCCTGCACTAGAAGATCAATGACATCTGCCGCTTTGACCTATTTGGCTTCTGTGCTCACGCGATCTTCATACTCTTGATGCAACGCGCGGTAGTGGTCTCTCGCTCTGAGCGAACCGATAATGTCGTCGAACGCTTGATGCTCCGCTGCCCGGCGCGCCTCCACGCCGTAGTAATGAGCCGCATCGCGCGGCAGGTCGCCGGTGCGTACCTCGGCCCAATCATGCAGCAAAGCTATTTGCAACAAACGTTCGGTATCAACACCAACACCACGAGCGCGCACTTCATCGGCCAATAACATCGCCGCGATAGCAACACCGTAGGAATGAGACGCGACAGACTCTGCGCCCGGTGCCAACCCGCGCAGCGTCCACCCTGTACGGTCTAAACGCTTTAACCGTTGAAGCTCAAGAAGCGTAGGGATCATTTCTAGGAACCCGAAAGCACGAAGTCAGAGACAGAAGTCAGGAGTCAGAATGAACAAAGCGGAAACCGCTTTTATTCTGTTTTCTGATTTCTGACTCCTGACTCCTTATGTAAAGACTTTTCCCGGGTTGAGGATACCCTTGGGGTCAAGCGCATGCTTGATGTTTTTCATGACGTAGATGGCTTCGGATGAGAGAGCCATGTCGAGGTAGGGCGCTTTGACATAACCGATGCCGTGTTCCCCGCTGATGGTGCCGCCTAAGTCAACTGCCGCGGCGAAAGTCTCGCGCACGGCTTGCCACGCGCGCTCGACGGCCGCGCGGTCTTCGCGGTCGCACATGAAGTTGACGTGGATGTTGCCGTCGCCCGCGTGGCCGAAGTTGACGACGAAAGTGTTGTGGCGGCGGGCGATCTCCTCAACGCGCTCGATCAAATCGGGTACGCGCGAGCGCGGCACAACCACATCTTCGTTTAGCTTTAGCGTTCCATACTTTTTGATTGACGGTGAAAGCAGGCGGCGGACATCCCACAAACGATCTTCATCAGCACGCGTCGTCGCGCGGAGCACATCGAAGCCTCCGCCGTCTTTGACCACCTGCTCAACAATCTTCGTAGTGCGTTCGACCTCTTGCGCTGAACCATCAACGGCGACAAGCAACAGCGCATCTGCTTGTGGTCCGAGACCGAATCCAAACTCCGCTTCCACCGCCCGGAGCGAGTTGCGGTCAAGCACCTCGCAGGCTACAGGCACGATACGAGAGCGCGTAAGCTGTGGCACACACGCGCAGGCTTCGCGCATTGAGCGAAACGTTGCGCGCACAGTCGCCGTCGCTTCCGGCAGCGGCACAAGGCGCAGCGTCGCCTCGGTAATGATGCCGAGCATGCCTTCCGACCCGCACATCAAACTTGAGAGATCAAAGCCGACGACGTTCTTGGTGGTTCGCCCGCCGGTCTTGATGATGGTGCCCGTCGGCGTCACAACTTCCAGACCCAACACGTAATGTTTAGTGACGCCGTACTTCGCACAACGCATTCCCCCGGCGTTCTCGGCGATGTTGCCCCCAATGAACGAGTCTTTATAAGAGGCCGGATCGGGTGGATAGAAGAGTCCTTCGGCTTCGACTGCTTGCTGCAACTCGTATGTGGTCACGCCCGGTTCAGTGACAACGTAAAGGTCGTCAACGTTAATCTGCTTGATCTGGTTCATGCGCTCTGTGCCGATGACGATGCCGCCCTCAAGGGGAACCGCGCCGCCCGTGTAGCCGACGCCTCCGCCGCGCGCGGTCACGGGAAAGCAACGCTCGTTAGCGAGTCGCAGCACTTCGGCTATTTCAGCGGCGGCGCGCGGCAGCACCACGGCTTCCGGCGGGAACTTCTCTTTTATCGCATCCTGTCCATATGGCTCCACCTTGTTGGCATCAACGAAGACATACTCCGCGCCGACGATTTCGCGTAGTCGTTCAAGCACGTCACTATCGGAAGCAGCGGTGCGCACGCGGGTTGTTGAGGGAACGGTTTCGATTGTGGAGTTCATGTTTGTGCGCCTGAATTACTCTTTAGTTGAATGTAAGGTGTAGTGATTCTTACCATACAGGCACCGCACGACCGGAGAGGGGGCACAAGGTGTCTGCCATTTGAAATCTCGAATTTGAGATTTCAAATTCTCTGTGCCCCTGTGGTGAAGTGCCGCTTGCCATACACTCAAGTGAAATGTGCTCCAAGCTGTACATAACTTTAATCTGCCCCCGCTTGGTCATCAATGTGCAGGCGGAGGCTGCTTAACGATTGGCATAAAAGCCGCGCCGTGCGGCATTACATAACCCGTCGCCGCTCCGTCCGTTTTCGCAAGTGCTTCGTCAAGCGTTCTCACCGAAATGAGACGCATGTGCCGCACGTCTTCGTCTGCCAAATTTGAGACAAGATGGATGCGGAATCGTTCGGCTTTTGTGAGCAGAGACCACGCCGTCTGCCCGTTCACTTCGTACTCATCGCGCAACCTGGTTTCGAGCGCGCGTGAATTTTCCGAATCAAACCACTTCAAGAAGTCTGCGCGTCCTGTGCCGTCCGCGCATTCAGCAACAAGGATGATTGTGCCGCCTTCACTACAGGCATGCGCCGCCATCTCCAAAGTCTTATGAGCTTGGATAAGGTTGATGTCGTGCGGCCAACCACCGCAACTGGCGATTACCACCGGCCGCTTCTCTGCAATCGGAACGGTGCGCGCGTTTGTATATTCAGCGCACGCTCGTCGATGGGCCAAGCGCCAGTCACCGGCATAAACACCCACGGCGCGACCGCGCTCATCCGTTACAGTGTTGATG
>JACCTF010000981.1 GCA_013812565.1 Pyrinomonadaceae bacterium
ACGCACTGGCGGAGCTACTTATGCGATTACCTGCATAGAAGCTTTGTTAATCTTAGGAGTGGCAGTGAACCCGACCGCGCAAGATATTGCTTACACGAGGCCGCACTTCATAACAACGGCGAAGCCGACCTCCACGAAATTATTTTACAAGATTCGGACATAACTCGCGCCATGTCCGGCAATGGTTTCGGTTTGAGCAGAACGCATGTGCGCCTCGACTCCGCGCCCCTGTTTCTACCTCGGGAGCGCCATTGGCTGTTAGCACGACGGTCGGAGTGTTCGGTCACCCTTTTAGTGGGCAAATCTAACAACATCGAGTCCCAGCCTTTGCATGCCGCCGCTGGAGCAAGTTTTGCGCCAGGGAAATGCGGATGATTGCATCTTCGTTAGTTGGCTCTAACGAAATAATTTTGCGAGTACAACAGGCAGAGTGAGAGTTAAAAGTCTCGCATTCAGACGGGAATTCTAGACTTCAGACAGCGCTCGGCGATCTACGTAAAATAGCAACAACGAAAGTCGTGAGTTGTAAATCACTCTTATAAACGGTAGTGGCAGCAGATTCATTGATGAGTCATCTACGATATTTTCTTGCAAGCAACGAAGCCCACATTCGCCGGACGTTGATGCTGTGTGCTCTCTATGCAATCCCGGTTCATCAAGCGATGCACCGCGCGGTGGTCGCTGACGCAGACGTGTGGTGGCATCTTCGAACCGGTAAATGGATCGTTGAGCATGGCGCAGTACCGACCATCGATTCGTTCTCTGCCTACGGCATGGGGAAGCCTTGGGTCGCCTATAGCTGGCTTTTCGAGGCGCTCATTTATAGTTTGTATAAACTGTTTGGCTTAGTCGGACTGTCCATCTATACAGTCGGCTTATGGCTCGCCATCGCATTCGCTCTCCATACGCTGATCCGAAAACTTGAACCAAACTTTGTGATTGCTGTTGTCCTTACCGCCTGCGGTCTGAGCGCGCTTGCTCCATTCACTACGCCGCGCCCGTGGCTCTTTACGATCCTTTTCTTTATTCTCGAAATCAACATTCTATGGACGGCACGGCAATCCGGCGATGTGCGGCGCTTGTTCCTCTTGCCGCCGCTCTTTGTCTTGTGGGCAAACATTCATATTCAGTTCGTCTATGGACTGTTCGTGCTCGGCCTTGTCGTTCTTGAACCTGCGCTCGACCGCCTGCTCCGCCGCTTCTCTTTTCCCGGTGAATGGAGAACGATTCCCGCTCGCCCCTCGTGGCTGGTATTGGCGGCATGCGTGATCGCCACGTTCATCAATCCTTACCATCTAAAAATCTATCAAGTGGTTTTTGAGACCATCAGTCAGACGGGCATGTTCCGGTACATCAGCGAGCTTCAGGCGCTCGGCTTTAGACAATTTGCAGACTGGCTTGTTCTACTCCTGACGCTCGGCGCAACATTCGCGCTCGCCTGGCGACGCGAGATTCGCCCGCTCCCGATCTTGTTACTTCTATCCGGAACTTTTCTTTCGTTTCGCGCGAGCCGCGATGCGTGGTTTGTGGTTGTCGTTGCGCTGACGATCATTGCCGCTTCACTCTCCGCCGTAGCGACAAACGAAAGTAGCCGTTACGTTCTATCAAGATTGCAGGTGCTCGCCGTCGCGTTGGTGGTCGGAGGTCTGCTGCTTGTTGTGGGCAGAATTCAAAACATCTCGGACGCTGGTTTGCGCAGCGCGGTCACGGAAGTGTTTCCAGAAGCAGCCGTGAGGGTTGTCGAGGAGCGTAGCTACACAGGACCCATCTACAATCATTTCGACTGGGGCGGGTATCTCATCTGGCGACTACCAAGCCTGCCGGTCGCGATGGACGGACGCAGTAACATACATGGCGATGAGCGAACCGAGCGCTCAATTGCTACTTGGAACGGCAAGCCCGAATGGGAGTCTGATCCTGAGCTGACTTCCGCCAATTTAGTGATCGCCGATGTTAATCTTCCCCTCGCTTCGCTTCTTCGTCTTGATCTGCGGTTCGAGCTTGTTTATGAAGATAAAGTTGCCGTGGTGTTTGTCTCACGGCTTCAGCCGCCGGGGCAATGATGTGCAGTTGATCTCCCTCCTGACCTATCGGGTATGCGCCGCCGAGAGGTAACTGAACCCGTCCATGTGGAAAAGGCTAAAAGTCAATGGTTATCGCATCTTTAGCAAATCGACAGCGTAACATCAGTGAACAGAATCAAAATATTGTTTATTTAGCCGACGCGTGGCAAACTTATTAGAGAAACAACAT
>JACCTF010000980.1 GCA_013812565.1 Pyrinomonadaceae bacterium
GTTTTCTTGCGACGATCTATTGCTCATACTTACCTCCAAACTGAGATTACGTTAGCTTTGTGTCGAACCCTCATGCCCAGCTTAATTTGCTCCACGCTAGTTTCGGGTTCTTGATGATCGTAACTCCTGGATCACATTTCTCTACACCTTTACTTAGACACTTGCCCGCCGTCGATCCTACAAAAATAAAGAACCCACAAGTAGTTGAATGCTGCGTGGGGTGCGTGGTAGCGCCGCCACGTTCTCACTTTTGGGATTAGGTAATCCCAAAAGTGAACAGCAGAGCCTACTCAGCCTATTCTTGCCAAAGGGAATCTAACAATATTAACCACCTTATTCCCCGCACATACGTGTGGCACGTCACTCGCCGTGTCGTCGAAGTGATACCACCGAGATATTTATAGAAGACGGCATTGAACTAGCAGCGGGCTTCTCAAAGATTCAGTTGAAGATACGAGATAGCGGACCGCCTGCCGGTCAAGCTTCAACAGTGAAAACAAAATTCTACTTCGAGAACTGCATCAAGGACGCGCGACTATTGCTGCCTAACGCACGCTCCACGCCGCGCGCCTCACCCCAACTGCGGCGGCTTCGACGCATAAGCGAGTAGCTGTGAAAAAGTTGCCGCCAAGCAGAAAGGTAAAGCTGATGAAACAGTTGTGGCAAGATATGCGTTACGGAACGAGGATGTTGCTTAAGAGTCCTGGGGTTACATCTATCGCTGTTTTCGCGCTCGCCTTAGGAATTGGTGCGAACACCGCGATCTTCAGCGTCGTCAACACCATTCTCCTGCGGGCGCTACCGTACACAAACGCAGACCGGTTAGTCACGGTTTATGGAGCCACCGCGCAGAACCCCGAGGGGCGAGCGCCACTCTCCTACCCAGACTTCCTTGACTACAAATCGCAGGCGACTACCCTGCAACACTTCGCCGCCTATCAGCAGGTCGGCACCACGCTGGCAAGCGGCGACGAGCCGGAACGTCTCTTCGGCGCGGAGGTGACCGCCGATCTCTTTCCGCTGCTCGGCATTGAGCCAGCCCTCGGGCGTGTTTTCACAGCGGAAGAAGATCTTCCGGGCGCACCCCCGGTCATCGTCATTAGTCATGGATTGTGGCAGCGCCGTTTCAATGCCGATCCGAAGATCGTCGGGCAAGAGATCAAGCTCGGAACCCGTAGCGTCACGGCGATTGGCGTCATGCCTGCCAGCTTCAAGTTTCCCGTGCAAGCCGAGACAGCGGACTTTTGGATGCCGTTGGTTGCTGAGACGGCAAGGACGAGCGCGAGCACGCTCGCCAGCCGTGACAGCCGATTCCTTCCGGTGGTTGCCGGTCTTAAACCAGGCGCGACCCTCGAAGCAGCCTCGGCGGAGATGCACGCTTTAGCCCGTCGCTTGGAGCAACAGTTTCCAGCGACACACACCGGCAACCGCATCCGCCTCGTTTCGCTGCATGAAGATGTGGTCGGCGACATTCGCCCGGCGCTATTGGTGCTGCTCGGTGCCGTCGGCTTCGTCCTTCTGATCGCATGCGCCAACGTGGCGAATTTGTTGCTCGCACGAGCCGCCACGCGGGGCAAAGAGATCGCTGTGCGCACGGCGCTTGGCGCGACTCGCGCCCGCGTCGTGAGACAACTCTTGACTGAGAGCTTGTTGCTTTCGTTGTCAGGTGGCGCGTTGGGGTTGCTGCTTGCATGGTGGGGCGTTGATCTGCTTGTCGCGTCAGTTCCATCGGACGTGCCACGCGCTGCTGAGATCAACCTGGATGGACGCGTGCTCGTCTTCACGCTTGCCATCTCATCGCTAACAGGCATCGTTTTCGGACTCGCGCCGGCCTTGCAAGCTTCAAAAGTGAACCTCATCGACACGCTCAAAGAAGGAGGCCGTGGTTCGACTGAGGGCGGGCGAGGAAGGCTTCTACGTAGCTTGCTCGTGATCTCGGAAGTCGCTTTGTCGCTTGTGCTGCTCATCGGCGCCGGACTGCTTATCAAAAGTTTCTTTCATCTGCTCAGCACCAATCCGGGCTTTGACACCGCGCCCGTGCTTAGCGTCTCCCTTCCGTTGTCCGGCTCAAAATATCCGGAACCTGAGCAACAAGCCGCATTCTTCCAACAAGTGATCAATCGAGTGAAGGCGTTGCCCGGAGTTGAAGCAGTCGGCGCGACGGACCAACTTCCGCTTGGAAACCGAGAACTCAGGAACACTTTCAACATCGAGGGGCGTCCTGCTGCCGTCCCCGGACAGAGATTGGCTGCCCGAAATCAGATCGTCACGGCCGACTACTTCCATGCGATGCACATCCCTGTGCGTCGCGGGCGCGCCTTCACCGAGCAGGACGTGAACACTTCGCCGCCAGTGATCATCATCAACGACACGTTAGCGCGCCGCTATTTCCCGAATGAAGACCCGGTAGGCAGGCGTATTCTGATTGAGGACGAGAACAACGATCCGCTGCCGCCGCGCGAGATCGTCGGCATTGTCGGCAGCGTGCGACACGAAGGCCTCGATGCCGAAGAGTATCCGGAGTACTACGTTCCGTTCCTGCAGACTCCCGACCGCCAGATGGTTTTAGTGGCGCGCTCGGCCGGCGCAGACCCGGCAAGCTTCACGCCCGCCGTACGCGGGGCGATCAAAGCGATCGATAAAGATCAACTGATCTGGGAGGTGCGGACGATGCGCGAGCGGATGGCGCAATCAGTCGCGCCGCGCCGCTTCACGATGCTGCTGATCGGCTGCTTTGCTTTGGTCGCGTTGCTGCTGGCTTCGGTCGGCATCTTCGGTGTCATAAGCTACGCGGTAACGCGACGCACACATGAGATCGGCATCCGCATCGCTTTAGGAGCACAAACAAGTGATGTGCTCAAGTTAGTGGTGGGCCAGGGCATGAT
>JACCTF010000990.1 GCA_013812565.1 Pyrinomonadaceae bacterium
GTACGGGAGCCATTAGCACGGCGATAAAACAAGGTGTGGCAAGCGTTGCAAGCGTAAATGCTGCAATGGCTTCTATGACACAATCCGCGGCGGTTCCCTCCGAGGCAATGCAGAAAGCTGGAGCACATGCGTGTACGGACATAACAGGGTTCGGGTTACTCGGTCACGCTTATGAGATGGCACATGCAAGTGAGGTTTGCCTGATGATTGAAGCAGTACGCGTACCTCTGCTGCCCGACGCCTTGGACTTGATTGCAAAAGGGATGCTCACGCGCGGCGATAAAAATAACAGAGCATATGTTGGAGACACAATCGAAATTGCCCCACATGTTTCACGTGAAATGCAAAGCGCGCTTTTTGATCCGCAAACAGCAGGGGGGCTTCTCATAAGCATAGAAAAGTCGAAGTCAGAGAAACTAGCCAATGAAATTGGCGCAAAGATAATTGGTGAAGTACAAACTTCATACGCAGGTGTGTTAATCCGTGTTTATTAATCCGAGATCCATCGAAAACTGTGTGAATCTATGCATGAAAAATATGAGAGCGATGTTTCAAACTCATAATCGATTATTCAACTCCGAAACACACACTTCGCCATGATTGTGTACGTTGACGGTTTGTGAAATCACGTGCTAGACTCGCAGGCTTTTCAAAGGCATAATTTATCATTAAGCGAATTGGTTTGGGCGTAGAAAGCCACTTCAAACATCCTAGGTTTTTAGAATGACTTTTTTAGCTTTAGCGGAAAATTCAATCCAGCTTGTGCCCGATGGCACGCTAATTCTACACATTGCGTTGATTCTAGTGATGGTTTCTATATTAAACGCCATATTTTTCAAACCCATCGGCAGGATTCTCAGCAACCGTGAAGCGTGTACCGGAGGGCGTTCACAACAAGCGCATGAGATCATGCAGAGAGTTGGTGAGAAGCTGAGCAATTATGAGCGATCTTTGCGCGAAGCGCGCGTTGAAGGATACAGATTATTAGAGCAAGAACGTGCTCTATCAATGCGCCAGCGACAATTGAGCTTAGACGCCGCCCGTGAAAGTATCAATCGTCTGGTGAACAAAGAGAAGGGTGAAATTTTAGAACAATCTGCCGATGCACGACGGACGCTTGAACAAGAGGCGCGTCGTGTAGCCTATCAGATTGGTACGCAAATCCTTGGTCGCCCCGTCGGTAACGGAACTTCACCAAGCCTACAATTATAGAAGCCATGTTGTTTACAGCAAATATCCTCGTCTCTCTTGCTGCGCCTGAGGCCGGGGGGATCCCCTGGTACAATGTTCCTGGTTTCGAAGCGTGGAAGCTTTTCAACTTAGCCGTATTTGTGGGGTTTTTGGTTTACATTTTGCGAAAGCCCGTTGGTGAATCACTACGCCTGCGCCGCGAAGGCATCCGACAGCAGTTGGCGCGCGCACAAGAGGAGCGTGATGCCGCGACCGCGAAATTGCAGGAAGTCGAAGCCCGGCTTGCCAATCTTAATCAGGAAGTTATAGCAGTACGCGAACAAGCACAGAGAGAGGCGGCTGAAGAGCGTGAGCGCATCACACGCTCCACAGAGGAAGATGCTCAAAAGCTCCGCACACAGGCGCAGCGAGAGATCGAGAACGCGGGTAAAGTGGCGCGCCAGCAGTTGCAGCGCTTTGCCGCCGAGCAGAGCGTGAGTATTGCCGAAGAAATAATTCGCCGCGAGATGCGACCCGAAGACGACGCGCGTTTGTTAAACGGGTATGTCGAGGACTTGGGGGGAATGAGACGTTGAGCATACAAACGATGGCACGTCGTTATGCTGCGGCGCTAGCTGATGTAACGAAGGCGAGCGGCGTAGCTCGCGAAGTACAAGAGGAGTTGTTTGCATGGGAATTAATGATGCGAACAAACGAACAACTGCTAGAAGTCTTTCGCAATCCGACGATAACCTACGAACAGAAGAGCAGCGTTTTAAAAGCGCTGATCGCGCGCACGCGAGTTCGCACGGTAACAGCAAATTTTCTTCAAGTTCTGTTGCAAAACCACCGCCTTGCTGATCTGCAGGAAATCAACAAAAAGTTTACTGACGAGCTAGATCAACGTTCGAACATTGTGTCGGCACACGTTACAACTGCGCGGCCTATCACAGACCAAACACAAGCGATAATACGAGCGCGGATTGCTCAGCTAACCGGCAGTGAAGTCCGGCTTCAGTTTGCAATGGATGAAGATTTGATCGGCGGCGTCGTAACGCGCATCGGGTCGACCATCTATGATGGATCCGTGCGCGGCCAACTACAACAGCTCAAAGAAAAGTTAAGCAGTGAGCAGTGACAAAACTTTATAGCTTGTCGCCGCCGCCAGGGTAGCAGTTCAACAAAAAGGGATTATATGGAACCGATTAGAGCAAACGAAATTAGCGATATTATTCGACAGCAGATCGAAAACTTTGAAGCCGGCGTGACGATCACTGAAGTTGGAACAGTGATCAGCGTCGGCGACGGCATCGCTGAGATTCATGGCCTTGAGAAAGTAATGGCCGGTGAGTTATTGGAGTTCCCACGCGAAGTGCGTGGACTCGCCTTAAACCTTGAAGAAGATAAAGTCGGTGCCGTGCTCTTCGGCGAGTTTCAAGTTATTAAAGAAGGTGATCTAGTGAAGCGCACCGGACGTATCATGGACGTGCCGGTTGGCGATGCGCTGATCGGACGGGTGGTCAACCCGCTTGGTTTACCGATTGATGATCGCGGCCCTATCATTACAAATACTTATAACCCTATTGAGCGTCTTGCGCCCGGCGTCATTGATCGTCAACCGGTTAAGGAGCCTTTGCAAACAGGTCTCAAGGCGATTGATGCAATGGTTCCAATTGGTCGCGGCCAACGCGAGTTGATCATCGGCGACCGTCAGACGGGCAAAACCGCCGTGGCGCTCGACACGATTCTCAATCAAAAAGGTAAGGATGTAATTTGCATCTACGTTGCCATCGGACAAAAAGCTTCGACGGTGGCTCAGGTCATCAAAACGTTGCAGGACAACGATGCGATGAGCTATTCGATTGTGGTCAACGCGTCGGCATCAGACCCGGCAGCTATGCAGTATCTCGCGCCGTATGCCGGCGTCGCCATTGGCGAATACTTCCGCGACACCGGACGGCACGTGCTTACGATCTACGATGATCTTTCCAAGCACGCCGCCGCTTATCGCGAAATCTCTTTGTTGCTGCGTCGTCCGCCGGGCCGTGAAGCGTATCCGGGCGACGTCTTCTTTCTCCACTCGCGTCTGCTCGAACGCGCTGCCAAACTCTCCAGTGAGCATGGCGGCGGCTCACTGACAAGTCTTCCGATGATCGAGACGCAAGCCGGCGACATCTCGGCGTATATCCCAACGAATGTAATCTCAATTACCGACGGGCAGATTTTTCTTGAGGCCGACCTCTTCAACAGCGGCATCCGCCCGGCGATCAACGTCGGCAACAGTGTGT